>CAMOHW010000046.1 GCA_946615525.1 uncultured Clostridia bacterium
CGATCGTTTGCCCGATGATCGATTTGAACGATTCATAAAGCCGATTTGCAATTTTGGGCGGTGCCGATTCCAGAAAATCCGGTCGATTGCCGTGCCGGCAATTTGCCAAAAGGGTGAATTGGGAAACAACCAGAACTTCCCCGCCAACATCTATGACCGAGCGGTTCATCTTGCCGTTCTCATCCGAAAAAATGCGCAATTTCAAAATCTTTTCGGCTAAAATTGCGGCTTCCGCTTCCGAATCCCCCTGCGCAACGCCAAGGAAGATCAAAAGCCCCCGGTCAATAGCCCCAACGGTTTTCCCCTCTACAATTACATTTGCGCTTTTGACGCGCTGGATTACTGCTTTCATTATTCCGCCTCCCGCAATCAGGCAAATCCGCGCGAGATGCGCCGGACGCCCGCAAGAGATTGCAACCTGGAAACAATCGAGTGATAATGGTCGGTATTTTTGCACCCGATTTTCAGATTGAGAATGGAGCCATCCTCGTTTTTGCTGACGGCGTTGATTTGCAGGATCGAAACCCGCATTTCCGCCAAAACCGCGGTGATTTCCGCTAAAATACCAATGCGGTCATCCACCCAGATCTGCAAAAGTGCCTCATAAAAGCCGGTATAACTTGCATCCTCTGCGTTCTCCCAGTATGCCTCTTTCCAGCGGTCGGCATTCTCCTCGATCTTTCTGCCGCTGATAACATTGGGGCAATCGATTTTGTGTATGGAAATACCGAATCCTTTGGTCACGAACCCGATAATCGGATCGCCCGGCAACGGATTGCAACATTTTGCAAACTTGATCATGCAACCGTGTTCCCCGTCCACAACAACGCCGCCGTTGGAATGCATATTGTGCGGCTTGCGCAACTGCACTTTGTCGGGCGTAAGAGGTTCTTTTGGTTCATCATCCTCAAGGTGGACAACACGCTTGCAATCGTCCGGCAGGCGGTTGATAAACTTGGAAACCGCCAAACCGCCATATCCGATGGCGTTGTAAAAATCCTCGTTGCTGTTGTAGCCAAACCGCTCGGAAATGCCCTTGACAATCTCTTCCCTTTGCGCTTCGGTAACCGATCCGCGGCAAATTTTGCGGATCTCGGTTTCCACCATGTTCTTGCCCAGAATGACGTTGTCGGTCTTTTGCTCTTTTTTGAACCAGGCACGGATCTTGGAACGCGCGCTGCTGGTTTTGACAATATTCAACCAGTCGCGGCTTGGGCCTTTGGCGGAAGAAGAAGTCAAAATCTCTACAATTTCGCCGTTTTGAAGCGTCCGGTCGATCGGAACGATCATCCCGTTGATCTTACCGCCGATCATTTTATTGCCGATCGCCGAGTGGACGGCATAGGCAAAGTCAATGACATTTGCTCCGTTTGGCAACGAAATAACATCACCCTTTGGCGTAAAGACGAATACCTCGTCATGGAACATATCGGTTTTGAAAGCGCTCAAGAACTCATCCGGATCGCGTGTGCTATCCTCGGCTTCCAAAAGTCCGGCGATCCATTCCAGTTTGCGGTCAATTTCCTCTTTGGAAGTAGCGCCCGACTTATATTTCCAGTGCGCGGCGATACCGTATTCGGCGATCTGATGCATTTCCCAGGTCCGGATCTGCACTTCAAACGGAATACCGTCCCGCCCGATGACTGTGGTATGCAACGAGCGATAGAGGTTTGGTTTTGGTGTAGAAATATAGTCCTTGAACCTACCCGGGACCGAATTGAACATTTCATGGATCAATCCCAGCGCGGTATAGCATTCCAATTCGGTATCTACAATAATACGCATTGCGTAAAAGTCGTAAATCTCATCAAACGACTTGTTTTGCGTGTACATTTTTTTGTAGATGGAATAAACCGATTTGATACGGCCTTCCAGCGAAAAATGGATCTTATTTTCTTTGAGTTTTTTGGAAACCTGGGCACGGATTTTTTCGATAAAGTTCAGGTTTTCGCCGTATTTTTCCTCAATATAGTTCTGGATCTCCCGGTATCCGATCGGGTCAAGATACTGCAAGCTCAACCCTTCCAACTCCTGCTTGATGCGTTGCATACCAAGCCGGTGTGCCAGCGGAGCATAAACATGCATGGTTTCCAAAGCGGTCATGCGGCGTTTTTCATCCGGCTTTGCGTCCAGCGTCCGCATATTGTGCAAACGGTCGCATAGTTTGATAAAGATGACGCGAATATCGCGGGACATGGCAAGAAGCATTTTGCGCAGGTTTTCAATTTCGGCTTCCTCTTTGTCTTCCACCTGCATCAAAACGATTTTGGTCAAGCCGTCAACAAGTCCTGCAACCTCTTTTCCAAAGCGCGATTCGATCTCTTTGAGATTCGTTTTATCGGCGCAATCCTCAACGGTATCGTGCAAAAGAGCGGCGCAAATGGAGTCGGTATCCAATTCCAATCCGGCCAGAATCTCGGCAACGGCAACCGGATGAGAAATATAGGGGGTCCCGTCCGCGCGCATTTGCCCTTCGTGCAACTCTTTTGCATACTCGAATGCTTTTTGTATTTTTTCGGTATCATAGTTCTTTCCGGTTGCCGCAAGAATGCTCAACAGCCGGGTAATATCGGTTCTCACCAAAGAATTGCTCATAAAACGACCTCCTTTCCTGTTTTTTGCAATGAAACAGGGGTATCAATTCATGGTATTGCGTAATTTTTGTAGCAAAGCCGATTGTTCCAAATCGGTTTTTTGGGGCGTGGGGTTCCATTCCATTACAAAATAGTCTGGCTCCGATTCGGTAAAGGAGCAAAGATTCAATTCCTGCAAAATCTGCAAGGAAAAACGAATTTTTGCATAGGTAAATCCGCTTTCCGTTTGGTTGAGCGCACGTTGCAACCGGCGCATAGGAAAACAGGATTTCCCGTTTTCGTGTTCTTTTCGTAAATACTGATAAATGACCGCAAGGTCTTTCCGATCCGGCAAAATCTGCTCGGATGCAGAAAAAGATTCCCCCGCAGAAACCGCCTCGTATCTTGCGCGCTCAGAAAGAAAAATCAGCTCTTCCTCTTCGGCATAGGCGGCGTCCTGCAACAGCATTTGCACACGCACCGTTCCATTGAACTCGTTTGCGTCCAGCCGGAAAAGCAAATCGGCAAGTTCTCCCTCTTCAAACGGCAAATCGGTAACCCCTCTGCCAAACCAAACGGCAACCATAGAAAGCCCGTCTTTTTCCAGTTGCACGCGGACGTGCTTGCCGGCGCTCATAGGCGTAATTTTAACGATCCGCGCATTTTTTAAAAGGAAATTCGGGGTAGCATTCCCGTTCCCGTAGGGTTCCAAAAGCCGCAGCTCCTCAATGAGCCGGAGCGTCATTTCGCCAATTTCCAGGGTGCAGTCAGCTTCCTTTTGCGCGTAAAAATCGCCCTCCATATGCGTTTCAGCATATTCATTCAAAAGGCGGCGCAAAGCCGGAACATCCTGCTTGCGCACCGAAAGCCCGGCGGCAAGTTCATGCCCTCCAAAGCGGAGCAAAAGCTCCTTGCAAGCGGCAAGCGCCTCCACAAGGTTCAAGCCCTTAACACTTCGTCCGGAGCCCTTCCCGGAGCCGTCTTCCGATCCCTCATAAGAAATCAAAATACAGGGCAATCCATACCGCTCGGTAATGCGGGAAGCCACAATGCCGATAATACCGGGATGCCAGTTGTCGTGGTCAAGGACGATCACACGGCGGCGATCCTCTTTCGGCATTTCTTCGATCATGCGGAAAGCTTCTTCGGCGATTTGCGTTTCTTCCGCCTGACGAGTGGCATTCAACTCGCAAAGTCGGTCGGCATAGCGCATTGCGCGGGTAACCGTTTCGGAAAGTAGCAGTTCAACGGCAATTCCCGCCTCGGCAACGCGTCCCGCGGCATTGATGCGCGGCGCAATGACAAATCCGATATAAGCAGATGTAAGTTTGCGTTGTTTGGTCCTTCCCGCTCCTGCCGCAGCGTCCATTAGTGCCTGCAATCCGGGGCGGCAATTCGACTCCATATCAGCAAGTCCTTTGGCAATCAGCAACCGGTTTTCATCGGTCACCGGCATAACGTCCGCAATGGTGCCGACGGCAACCAGATCTGCATAGGCATTGCCGATTTTCATCACGGCTTCCAGCGGTTCTTTGCCCTCTTTTTCAAACTGCCGGATCTCCATAGCACAGGCGAGTTTGAACGCCACGCCAACGCCGGCAAGTTCACAGAACGGATAGGTATCATCCGCGCGATGCGGATTGACGACCGCGCAACAATCCGGGATTTCCGGACGGCAGGCATGGTGGTCAGTTACAATCGTTTCAATTCCATGTTTCTTTGCATAGGCAATTTCCTCAATAGAGGTAATGCCGGTATCCACCGTTACGATCAGCGAAACGCCACGGCTTTTCAAAAGGTCAATGGCGGCATTGGAAAGCCCATAGCCCTCTTTGCTCCGACTTGGAATGTAATAACCGACATCCGCTCCCTTTTGGGAAAGATACAGGTAAAGAAGACTGGTTGCCGTAGCGCCATCCACATCATAGTCGCCGAAAACGGCAATGCGTTCGCCTCTTTCAAGCGCAATCTGCAAACGCGCAACGGCACGATCCATATCCTTCATCAAAAAGGGATCGTGCGGCATCAGATCGGCAAAATGCAAAAACCGTTCGGCGGCTTCCGGTGTGGAATAGCCGCGCAGGCAAAGTAATTTTGCCGTTGTAGGAGTAATTTTTAACGTATTGGAAAGATCGGAAACGGCCTTGTTCATTTCGGCATTTTCCGGGTCGAACAAAACGCGCCATTTTGATTTTTGGCATTGTGCAAATGCTCCCATAAAAGCCGTTCCTTTCTCAAAAATCTTATTTTGAAATGCTGCCAAAGCGCTTGATGAGCGCCTCGGCAGAGCGCAAGCCGTCAACGGCGGCGCTGGTGATACCTCCGGCATAACCGGCGCCCTCACCGCAGGGATAAATCAAATGATGCCCAATGGCAGTCCGCTCCTCGGGCAGGCGCAAAATACGCAGTGGTGCCGAGGTTCGGGTTTCGGCGGCGGTCAAGATCGTGTCCGGCGCGTCATACCCTTCCAACTTTTTGCCAAAAGACGAAAAAGCATACCGTAACGATTCGGTAACATAGGCGGGAAACACCGTTTGCAAATCGGTAACATGAACCTTTCCCGACCGATAGGACGGCAACACGCGGGAAGGTTCTGTCCCGCGAAAAGACCCCGTCAAATCGCCAAGCGTCATAATCGGGGCATCATAATTGCCGCCTCCTGCCGAAAAAGCCGCACGCTCGATTTTGCGTTGTAACGCGATGGCACCCAACGCCAAACTACCGTTTACCGGCTCGTAATCGGCACAGGAGAGTGAAACGGCAACCGCCGCATTGGCGTTTTTGCCGTCACGGGCATAGTTGCTCATGCCGTTTACAACAAGTCCGCCCTCTTCGGATGCGGCGGCAACAACCTCACCGCCCGGGCACATACAAAAGGTATAAACTCCGCGTGCGCCTTTCGTATCCGAAAGTGCGTATTCTGCGTGCCCGAGATTTGGATGCCCTGCAAAATTGCCGTAAAGAGCGCGGTCAATTTCACTTTGCAAATGTTCGGCACGCACGCCGACCGAAATGGGCTTTGCCTCTATGGAAAACTGCTTTTGCAAAAGCAATTCATAGGTATCCCGCGCGCTGTGACCGGGCGCCAGCAGGATTGCCCCGCAGGAAAACTCGCCGCGATTGGTGAACACCTGAACTGTTCCGTCCGCAAGTTCTCGAAAATCGTCCATGCGCGTGCGATAAAGGACTTTGCCGCCCAAGCGCTCGATCTCCGAGAGCATATTGGAAATGACAAGGCGCAAATTATCGGTTCCGATATGCGGTTTTGCCAGAGTTAAAATCTCCTCCGGCGCGCCAAACCGGCAGAGTGTTTGCAAAACATAGTTGCAATAGGGATCGTGTATGCGGGTAATCAGTTTTCCGTCCGAAAAAGTTCCGGCGCCTCCGGCTCCGAACTGGATATTGGAATCGGTGTCCAAAATGCCGTCTTTTACAAACTTTTCCACGGAAGTACCGCGCTTTTCGACCGAATCTCCCCGGTCTATCAAAATCGGGGCATATCCGTTTTGGGCAAGCAGAAGAGCGGCAAACAGTCCGGCAGGCCCCATACCGACGATCAGCGGCGGGGCTTTCAGGATCTCGGTTCCCCGCAAAAGTTTTGGAACTTCCTCGTTCAGTTCCCGCAGCTGTGCGCGCTTTTGAAGGCCTTGCGGAATGGGAGCTTGCGACTCGACCAAAACCGAACAGACAAATCGGATCTCCTCTTTGTGGCGCGCATCCACAGAGCGTTTATAAAGCCGAAAATGAAGCGACCGGGGTTGGATTCCCCTGCGCTTCATTTGACGGTTGGCTTCTTTGCAAATTTCTTCATCATCTGCTGAAATCGGCGCTTTGACATCATTCAGCAAATAACGATACACAATATTGTTATCCGGCATCGGTTTCTGCTTGTTCGCTCGTTTCCGCATCATGGCGGAAGAAGGAGTTCTTTTTATAATCCGAATCTGTCAGATTGACGACCAAAAGCCAGATGAAAACTGCCAGGAGCAAACAAAGGAGGATTGGCAACAAACGCCAACGGCGGACCTGATTTTCTGCCGCCTCTTTTTTCTTGTTATAGTGACCAAGCGTATTTTTTGCTTTCATGGTTATTTCCCTCCTCTTTTGTTGGCATTTCCGTCATTCAAAAGTTCGGGAATGCCGGGCTTGGGCAACGGCATTTCCAACTGTTCCCCTTCATTTCTTTGAGGATCGGGATCATTGAAAGAACGATTGGTAAGTTGTTCCAGACGCTCCTGGAAAAGTTTTTTGGATTCCTCGCGGCGGCGGCGCAAATAAAGCTCGCCGGCAAGA
>CAMOHW010000047.1 GCA_946615525.1 uncultured Clostridia bacterium
CATGTTGGGCGAGATTTACGGCATTGACCCGGCATACGCCTCGCAAACGGTGGGAATGACCTCATTGTTTACGGTGGCAACGCTACCGCTGGTCTGCCTGTTTGCCGAATGGATCATCCGCATTTGAAACTATCCAAATAATGGAAAGCCGGCAAACAAAAAAAGTTGGATAAAATCACCCATTGCGTGAAAAAATAACCTTGCTCATTCAAAAAGCAAGGAGAAACAACTATGAAAGCAACCGGAATTGTCCGTCGGATCGACGATCTCGGACGCGTGGTTATTCCAAAGGAAATTCGTCGCACCATGCGCATCCGCGAAGGTGATCCACTTGAAATCTATACCGACCGGGAAGGGGAAGTCATTTTCAAAAAGTATTCCCCCATCGGTGAACTTTCGGTTTTTGCCGCGCAGTATGCGGAAACACTGCACCGCGTAGGCGAAATGTCTATTGTCATTTGCGACCGCGATTCGGTCATTGCCTGTGCGGGCGTACCCAAGCGCGATTATGTGGAAAAACAGATTTCGCAGGAACTGGAAGCCCTTTCCGAGGCGCGTTCCTTTTATGAATGGAAAGAGGAAATGAACCGCGTTCCCGTTACACGTGAGAATAGCAGTTGGCAGGTCAGCTGTGCCATGCCTATCATCAGCGGCGGGGATCTGGTCGGCTGTGTGGCGTCGGTTTTTGACCCATCGGCGCAGAGCACATCACGCGATCGCACCCCTCGTGAAGTCGAGGCAAAACTGATTTTGACCGCCGCCGGATTCCTCGGGCGGCAGATGGAAGGATAAGAAAACAGGCGCATCCCGATTTTCGGGGTGCGCCTGTTTTTTGTTCAAACCGAATATTCCTGCCGTGCCATCACGTGGTTTTGGAAGTCGCGGTCCAGCTCCACAAAGTAGGCCGACCAGCCCCAAATGCGAACCACCAGTTGTTGGTAGCGCTCGGGGTGCGCTTGCGCGTCCTTCATAGCGTCCAGGTTGACGGCGTTGAGCTGAAGTTGGTGACCGCCGCGCGCCACAAAGTGCTGGATGAGTTGCGCCACTTTGCGAATGCTATCCGGACGGTTGAAAATGCCGGCGGCAAATTCCAGCGTCAAGGGGCCGCCGTTGACGGTGCGGGAAAGGTCCTGCTTGGTAAAGGATTCAATATCCGAAAGCGGACCGGGGATCTCGGTAAACAGGTTGGGCGAATAGTTGGTGCCAAAGGGCTCGCCCGCGCGGCGGCCGTCGGCGGTGGCACCAAGGTCGCGTGCGTGCCAGAGGTAGAACATTGCCGTTCCGGTCCCGGCGCGCCAAACGCCGCCGAGGTCGTTCTTTTTGCCTTCCAGAGCGTCGGCAAAAGCGTCCAGGATCATGCCGCCCATCTTGTCGGCACGGTCGTCGTTTTTGCCCATTTTGGGTGCCTCGTAACGGAGCAGGTGGAGCAGTTCGGGGTCGTTTGCGTAGTCGCAATCCAGCGCCGCAAACAGGCGGGCGGGGGTAACTGTTTTCTTATCAAAGACGTATTCTTTCACCGCCGCAAGCGCGTCCGCCGCCGAGGCAATGCCGCAACCGTGCAGACCGAAGTTGTTGTATTTTTTGGCGTCGCGCAAAAGGTCCATGAACGGAGAGGGCAGGAACCAAACGTTTTTGATGGTTGCCATCTGCCGCTCGCACTCGACCTTGATCGCCGTGCGGACAGCTTGGAGCAAGCCCTCAAAATCGCCGCCTGTGGGCAGGTAGGCACGCAAAACTTCATCCACCAGTTTGGGGAAGTTGACGGCGCCAATGTTTGCAATATCGTTTCCTACGCCGGGAATGATGAACTCCCAGCAAGCGGCAACAACATAGTTTACCGCGTCGGCATAGTCATAGCCCAGGCGGGTAAGTCCCTCAATCACCACATCATCGTTGGAGTATTGCGGGAAGCCGAGGCCGACTTTGGTCAGCTCGGTGCCCATATCGTAAAGCTCAATAGGGGTGTTTTTGTTGACGCGCAGATTGATCTTCGGATCGATCAGTTTGAGGTTGCGAGAAGCCAGCAGACAGAGCTCGGAAAGCCCGTTAAAGCCCTCGCTTCCATCGGCAAGACGACCGCCAAGCACCATGCTCTGACCGTTGTCGCCCTGTTGAACGCCAACATAGAGGTCGCTATCCTTGTTGAAGGAAAGGAAGAAATCCTCCACCAGCTCCAGCGCGGTTTCCTTGGTGTAAACGCCGGCGCCCATATCCTTTTTGAAATAGGGATACATATATTGGTCAAAGCGGCCTACGGTGTTGTGGTAGTCGCCTTCAAGCCAAAGCGAGAAATGCAGGATGCGGAAGAATTGGAGCGCCTCGCGGAAGTTGCGGGCACCGTAGCGCGGCACACGATCAAATACGGCAACAATGTCCTCGCGCCCCATGCGCTTTGCCTCTGCCTGATAGCGGTCGCAAAGCCCGATGATGGCGTCAATGACGCGCACCTGCGCCGGAGTTGCATTCTCGCGGCGGGCAAGAAGCCCCTGGGCAATGGTTTTTTCGTAGTCGGGGGAGAGGTTGGAAACATAGCCAAGCTCATGTACATAGTGGTCTTTGCGGATCTCTTTCCACTCGTCCTCGGTCAAAACGTCGGGCAGTTTGCGAAGGGTGCGGCGCAAAACGATTTTTTCAAGCGGATGAATGGCAGGGGTCTCCTTTTGGCAAGCCATTTCAAAACGGCGCACCATGCGCTCTTCGGGGGAGAGGCCCTCGGCGGCATATTTTGCGGCAAGGTCCTCTTTCCAGTCACTCCGCAATCCGCGATGAACGCGGTCGATCACATAATATTGATACAGTTCGTTGTTCATGTCGGTCTTCCTTTCAGTCGTTACATTATCGTTAATGTAACCTTACAGTATCATCATAGCACATTTGCGCGGATTTGTCAATAGGGAAACGCAAAAAAATTCGGCTTGCCGTTTTGCGGCAAGCCGAAAGGATTATTTTTTGAGGGTGGAAGTGGTTTTTCCCATCTCCAACTTTGTCGGTAAAATCAAATGTTGTTTTTCGGCGGGCGCGGTGCCGCGGATGCGGTCGTAGAGCAGTTCGGACGCCGAGCGCGCAATGTGCTTTTTTGCAACGCTGACCGATGTCAGCTCCAAAGGCAGGGGATAGTCCGAAGAAATGTGATCAAACCCGACAACCGAAAGCGATTCGGGTACGCGGCGCCCGAGTTCATCCGCCTCGCGGATGATTGAATAGGCAAGCATATCGTTGAAGGCGAGTATGGCGCTCACATCCGGATTTTGAAGCAGGAAGGCGCGAATGGCGTCGCGGTTTTCCTCCTCGGTCAAAATTAAGGGAAGGATGATTTTTTGATCGGCAAGTCCGGCATTGGCAAGCGCGCGGCAGTAGCCGGCAAAACGCTCGCGGTCAGAGGAAATATGCTCGTTGACGCGCACAAAGGCGATTTTGCGGTGCCCGAGAGAGAGCAAATGCTCGGTTGCCATATAGGCACCTTCGGTGTCGTCGCAAACGGCGTAGTCGGTGTCAATTTCTTCAAACCGGCGCCCGACCAGAACAAACGGGATCTTGGATTTTTCCAACAGCCGGATGCTCTCGGTCTGCGTTTGAGTGGGGCAGAGAAGCACACCGTCCACATTTTGACCAATGGAAAGGCGCACGGCGTTGATCTCGGCATCGCCGTTCTCGGCCGTATTCATAAAGAAGGGCGTCATACCAATGGCACTGAAAAAGCGCTCGATCTCGCGGAACATGATGGTAAAATGGGGGTTGCCGATGTCGGGCAGGATCACCGAAACAATGCGGCTCTTGCCGGATTTCATGCTTCCGGCTTGCAGGTTGGGGATGTAATCCAACTGGTCCGCCACTTCGCGAATGCGGCGCTTGGTTTCCTCGGCAATGTCCGGCGCATCGCGCAGAGCGTGCGACACCGTGTTCACCGAAAAGCCGGTCGCCTCGGCAATGTCTTTCAGGCGCGTTTTCATTGGCAAGCCCTCCTTTCCGTTGGAATCTGATCCTATTGTAGCATAAGAGCAGGGGATTGTCAATGCCTTTTTCGGCAGAAAAAAGCGAGCCGCTTTTAGCGGCTCGCCCATTTTTCAAACCGATATTTCGGCTTACGGTTTGCTGTATTTTATTTCAAACATCCAGAATCTGTTTCTTTTTTGTGTCGTATTCTTCCTCTGTGATAGCGCCTGCATCCAGTAATTTTTTATATTTTTCAATCTTTTCGATCATGTAATCTTCCGATCCAACAGGTTCGTTCGGCGTATCGATAGGAGCGGCAACTTCTGCTTCCGCAGGAACCTCTTTGGCTTTTTTCTTCAGTTCCAGATCGCGCAGCGAAAGTGCAAGCATATATACTCCTGCCAAGATAACAATGATGCCGGCAAACATACCAATTGTATTCAGATGATCGCTCACGTCACCACCCAACTTTGCAATATTATTGGCGGTGTCGGCTGCGGCATTCTGAATTCCCGTATATGCATCTCCACCATAGGTAATGGAACGTGTATAACCGTAATAAGATGATGAACCTACACCAACGATAAGCGATACGATTCCAACAACAATGATCAGGATGGATGCAATCATTCTGATAATAGACGATGTCTTTTTCATTTTTTATATATCCTTTCTTTTTATTTATTTGAAAAGCGGTTTATAATTAGAATTGTGCATGCCGAAAAATGCATTTTCTAATGATTTTGAAGGTTGATTTTATTTTACGTAGAAGAAGAGATCATAATATGCTACGGTATTTCGATATTGATAAGATGTATTATAAAACGTCTTGTAATAAACTGTCATTGTGTAGGAAGTATTGTTTGTATAGAACAATAGATTTACGGTGAGATCGGAAAGTGTTGTTTTTGTTCCGGCAGCAATCACATCGTCGCTGGAGTTCCAAAGCCCGCACATAATGCCGTCGCAGTCAATTTTATATTCCGGGGCCATCACAACAGTTAAACGTTCACCTGGCTTGATGGTGATTTTATAAACGTCCAGGTCGGTGGATTTGTTTACGCTGCCGGAAACGGTTGTGCCGTTGACATAAATGGACTGGGCTGTCGAAACGGTGCCGTTGGATTCTCTTTCCGCTATGGTATAATCTCCGATCCACATTTCATAATACGGTCCCTCTTTATCATAAAATTGGGACATGGTAAAAGGCCCGTCTTTCGGTAGATTGTCAATTTCGGAAACCGAGATCGCAAAGTTCAAATTTTGTCCTGCCGGATTGGTCGAGGTGTTGATCCCGATGACTTGTCCAAATGCATTAAACAGCGGACCGCCGGAGTTGCCGTGAGAGATTGCCGCATTGTGTTGAATATACTTGACATCATCAAAAACACGCTCCGGAGAGGCGATCGTTCCGGACGAGAAGGAAAGCGTATATCCTTCGGAACTACCCAGCGCATAGACGGTTGCTCCGCCGGATTGAGGATCCGTGCAGGTTTCCAAAGCCGGTAGATTTTGCGCAGACACTTTTATGATCGCCAGGTCGATTGCTTCGCTATATGCAACAACGCTGTCAACGGTGTATGTAGTATTGCCCAGTTTTACTTCGATAGAATACGCATCGTCAATCACATGGAAATTGGTGATGATTTGACCGTTGGAAGAAATGACAAACCCGGTTCCAAGCGCAAGCCCGTTGTTCTTTTTATCGTAAGTTGTAATTTCTACAGTGCTTTTT
This sequence comes from uncultured Clostridia bacterium, assembly GCA_946615525.1. Classification (GTDB taxonomy): domain Bacteria; phylum Bacillota; class Clostridia; order Oscillospirales; family CAG-272; genus UMGS1865. The sequence continues at coordinate 5,669 of CAMOHW010000047.1, forward strand.
TCTCCAAGAGTATAAATTTCCTCGGAAGAAAGCGGAGTTAATTCATACGATTCCTGATATGTTTCCCCACAGACTGAGCAGGTGTATTTTTTGGTTCCCGCTTGATTTGCAGAGGCTTTTACCAGAACTTGAGAATCCCATTGATGCTTCCCGGTTGCAGGGATCTCAAGATCCGATATCTTGCATTCTTTCCTATCCTCGTCAAGTATTTTATAGCATTGCTCACATTCATAGTGTCCCATCACGCCGCTTTCTCCACAGGTGGCAAGGATTGTTGGGATCCATGAAACGTAGGTATGCTCACAGGATCTATCGCAAGCAGAAAACAGAAAAGTATTTCCCAAAAGCATACAAACGACTAACAAACAGACCCATATTTTTTTCATTTTTCTCTCCTTTTCTGCAAAAAAATCCAAAATTAGTATACCATAGTATTTTATAGAAGTCAATAGAAAATAGTAAAATAGTATATAAAATATGGACTTAAAAGGAGCAGGGGAAAATGGATTTTTCATTGAGTGAAAATATTAAAAAACTCCGTGTTCAAAATGGACTGAATCAGGTAGGGCTTGCCAAACAGCTTAATGTTTCCAAGCAATGCGTTTCCAACTGGGAAAATGATAATGTACTCCCATCCGTTACGATGCTTTTGCAAATTGCCGATTTTTTCGGCGTTTCTACCGATCAACTTTTGGGAAGGCAATCGGAACAACTTTTGGATATTTCGGGCTTGACAGATGAACAAACAACGCATATCCGCCTTTTGACAAAAGACCTGACAACCGCAAATAAAAAAGCAAAAAGCGCTTTCTGAAAGGAAAGCGTTTTTTGCTAACAAATGTCCTTTCGCCTTTGGCGAATATTCGCACGCTCTGCGCCTGGTGTGCAAGCACCCCGATCTCCGAGCGGTGAATGCGAACCGGATCCCGCGCCTATGGCGCACGGGGCCGGCCGATTTGTGTGCGCAGCACGTCCAAAAAAGCGGGTAGCTCAAAAAAGCCACCCGGTATTTCGCCTTTGGCGAATATTCGCACGCTCTGCGCCTGGTGTGCAAGCACCCCGAT
>CAMOHW010000048.1 GCA_946615525.1 uncultured Clostridia bacterium
CTCCAGCACCTTGGGGCCGGCAATGGTGCCTTCCTTGTTGACGTGTCCGACCATCAAAATCGAAATACCATCGTTTTTTGCTTTGTTGATGAAGGAAAGTGCAGTTTCCCGTACCTGTGCAACACTCCCAGGCGTGGAGTTTACGGTTGCGGAATAAACGGTTTGAATGGAATCGACAATCACAACATCCGGTTTGACGCGGTCGATCTCCTTCAAAATACTTTCAATATTCGTTTCGGTCAGAATGAAGAGGTTTTTGCCCAAAACGCCAAGCCGTTTTGCCCGCAGTTTGAGTTGACCGCCCGATTCCTCGCCCGAAACATAAAGCACGCGGCGGGTTTCTCCAAGCGCATCGCAGATCTGCATCAAAAGCGTGGATTTACCGATTCCGGGTTCGCCCGAAAGCAGAACGACCGAGCCATGTACCAATCCGCCGCCCAAAACGCGATCCAACTCGCCAAGCCCTGTGTTTTGGCGCATATAATCGGGAATTTCCAATTCCTGAAAACCGGCGGCTTTGTTTTCGCCCGTCGGCATCATGCTAATACGCTTGGGAGCTGCCGCACCGGCGGCAGGAGCCATTTCCTCAACATCTTCCACAAAGGCGTTCCATGCGCCGCAATTCGGGCATTTTCCCATCCATTTTGCCGTTTTATATTCACATTCGGTGCAAATATAAACAGTTTTTAAACCTTTCATTTTGCATTCATCCTCCCAAAGCAGACCTCTATATTTATCATATCATAAGTAAAATCAAATGTCAAGGAGAGAAAAAGTGCAAAACAAATAAAAAACCAGTGCAAAAAGCACTTGACAAGGCAAAAAAAGTATGCTATAATAAGGGACGTTCCGAACCGATATGCCGGTGTGTCGGAATTGGCAGACGAGACAGACTCAAAATCTGTTGTCCGCAAGGTCGTGTGGGTTCGAGTCCCACCACCGGCACCAAAACAATTGCAGTGATTGATACAAATATCGGTCACTGCAACTTTTTATGTGAGGTATTATTTATGTCTGCAAGTGAAAATCCGATCGTTCAATTCTATAGTGAAGGGTTCTTCGGATACGGAGAAAAGGGAATTTTCAAATACTTTTCCTTCTGGCACTTTTTGCCCATCGTTCTCTTGATTGCGGGAATCGTTTTGACCTACATCTATCGTGAAAAGATCCGTTCTTCCAAACACGAAAAAACCTTCCGCTTAATCCTCGGAATGGCGATGATGTTTGTAGAGATGAGTTATTTTTGGCGCTTGCTTTATATCGGCTGCTCGGATTTGGGCGAGATCAATCTTCTTTCCCGCTTGCCGTTCCAGGTTTGCGAATGGTCCTGCATTTTCGCCACGCTGATGGTTTTGACCGAGAACAAACATTTCTTTGATATTGATGTAGTGGTCTGCTTAACGCTTGGCATTATGCCGCTGTTTTTGCCGGCGGTCATTCAAAGAACGGGACCTGCATATTATCGGTATTATCAATTCTGGCTCGAACATATTTTGCCGATCTATGCGGTATTCTATATGATGTTTGTAAAAGGATTCCGCTACAATGTAAAAAAGATTTATAAAGCCATCATCTATCTTGCCATTTTGGGATTGATTTGTATTTACTTGAATATCAAAATCCCGCACGCTACCTATATGTATTTGCAGGGAGACGATCTGGGCGAAGCCCTCACATCGCTGTTGCCGAAGAATCAATTTGGCAGACTGGCAATCTTTTTGGGCATTGAACTGCTTTTGGCTGCCGCCGAATTCCTGATCTTTTATTTGATCGATAAGAAAAAGGCGAAAAAAGAACAAGCCAAAGTGGATGCTTGATTTTGCAAACAAAAAAGCACTTGCGTTTTGCAAGTGCTTTTTTTGTTTGCCTTTTTGTTATGATGCAGCTTTTACTGCGGCTTTTGTACCCCAATAAATCATTCTGCCGGAGCGGGCGACCACCCAATCGGAATTATCTTCCGCTTTCTCTTTTTCGGCATCCTTTTGGGCGTCTTCCCAAGCGGCTTTTGCATCAGCCGGGGTTTTGTAGTAAATGATGGTGATATATTCGGTTTTGCTATTGCCGTCTGCATCCTTTTCTTCCTTGCTTGCAGTTACGGTGGTTTCAATCGTTTTGTTACCCATAATTGCTGACGCAATGCCCGCAAGGTAATCAACCGTATCGTAAATCTCGTACCCATTGTCTTTCAGGGCCTCTTTGGCTTTCTCCGGATCTTTTTTCGGCGCACAGGCGACCAGCGCAAGTCCAAGCAGGATGATGCAAAGAATTGCCGATAGGATTTTTGTCATTTTCATAATGTTTATCTCCTTTTTATTATTTCTTTTGTTCGATCAAGATGCGAACAGCTTCCACCGCAACAGTAATGGCGCTTGCAATGTCAATATATTTTATTTCCGTGGAGTCCAGCCCGGCGGCAACGCGCTCCTGGTTCCAAAGGGTGTGGAAGATCGCTCCTGTCAAAAGTCCGCGCGCGGCTCCCACTGTAAAGAGGGTAGAAGATTCCATTTCACTTGCCAGAACGCCAAGGCGCTTCCATGCAGTCCATTGCTCGTTGAGCTTTTCGGCAACCGGCATTCTATCCGGATCATGTTGCCCGTAAAAGGAATCCTTGCTTTGTACAACGCCAACATGATAGGGCGCTCCGCCGTTTGCGGCGGCAGAAACCAGCGCGAAAAGAACGCGATAATCCGGAACGGCAGGGTATTCGATCGGTGCATACTCGCGTGAGGTTCCATCCTGTCGGACAGCGCCCGATGCAATGACAAGGTCACCGCTTTTTACCGATTGTTCAATGCCCCCGCAGGTGCCAACGCGAATCAAAACGCGCGCGCCGCAATTGGCAAGTTCCTCTGCGGCAATGGCGGCGGAAGGCCCGCCGATCCCGGTAGAGCAAACGGTAACCAATTCTCCGTTGATCGTTCCGTTCCAAATGGTAAACTCCCGATTGGTGCCAACGAAAACGGGATTTTCCAACCGTTTTGCAATCATTTCTACGCGCTCCGGCGCTCCCGGCAACAGGCAGTATTCTCCGATTTTTCCGCGTTCTGCGGGAATGTGAAAGGGTTTTTCGGGCAAAATCAGCATTGCCAATCCTCCTTTGCGTTTCTACTGTTATTATATCATATTTTTTGGTATAATGCAAGGCAAAGTGTGCAGAATAAAGAAAAAAGAGGAAATTGAAAGGAGCGCGGCAATGGCACAGGGAATCATTGACTTGCAGGCAAGCATTTGCGCTTGGGCAACAGCGGTTGGCAAAAAAGAGTCCGAAGGTCCACTGGGGAGTTGCTTTGATTTGAAAGATCCGACCGACAAATACGGACAAAAAACATGGGAGGCGGCAGAAAGTGAAATGCAAAGGCGCACACTTGCCTTGGCGATCCGGCGGCGGGATTTGAAACCGGAAGAAATCGATCTTCTGTTTGCAGGCGATCTTTTGAATCAATGCGTTGCCTCGGCCTATGGCCTTTTGGAGTATCCCATCCCGTATTGCGGCATCTATGGAGCTTGTTCTACCTCTGCCGAGGGGATCCTGCTGGCCGGAATTTCCGTTTCATCCGGAATTGCAACATGGGCAAGCGCGGTAACTTCCTCGCATTATTGCGCTGCCGAGCGGCAGTATCGCACTCCCATTGAATATGGAGCGCAACGAAGCCCAACCGCACAATGGACGGTGACCGGCGCCGGCGCATTTTTGATTGGAAAAGCGGAAGAGGAAGGCGTGCCCCTCACGCGCGGTATGGTGGGCATCCCCTGTGATAGCGGCGTCAAGGACGCGTCAAACATGGGGGGAGCCATGGCGATTGCTGCGGCAGATACCCTGAAACGATTTTTCAAAGCTTCCGGAACGGCGCCAAAGGATTATGACCGCATTATAACCGGTGACCTCGGATACGAGGGCGGTGCCATTCTTTGCGATCTTTTGAGGGCAGACGGCATTGACATTCGGGAGCGGTATTCGGATTGCGGACAACTCATCTATGACCGCAAACGGCAGGATGTACACTCCGGCGGTTCGGGATGCGGTTGCGCGGCGGTAACGCTGGGCGGTTATCTTCTGCCGCGGCTTTGGGAGGGCATTGAAAAACGGATCCTGTTTTTGCCCACCGGAGCGCTGATGAGTCCGGACAGCATCAAACAGGGAAGAACCATTCCCGCTGTTGCGCACTTGGTGGAATTGGAAGCGCGCAAATGCAAGCAAAAAGAGGAGGACGAGGCATAAATGGATATTTTGATCGCTTGTCTGCGCGCATTTTTAATTGGCGGGGCCTTTTGCGTGATCGCGCAGATCCTCATTGATAAAACCAATCTTACACCGGCGCGTATTCTGGTGTTGTATGTTGTTGCAGGTGTGGCATTGGGCGCTTTGGGCGTTTACAAACCGCTGGTGGATTTTGCAGGAGCCGGAGCGACCGTCCCGCTGACGGGTTTTGGATTTCTCATTTCCAAAGGTGTCAAACAGGCGGTAGAGGAGCAGGGACTGCTCGGCGCGCTGACCGGGACGCTTGCGACCACTTCTGGCGGTATTGCCGCGGCGCTCATCTTCGGCTATCTTGCCTGCCTTTGCTTCCATGGCAAGCCAAAACAATAAAAAAGGAACGGTGTATGCCTTTGCATACACCGTTTTTAGTCTTCAAACAGGTCTTTCGGGTCGATCAGGGAGTGTCCGCAGTTCTCACAACGGGTGGGAGTCGGGTAAAAATGCCCGCAGGCGGCGCAAAGATAGGAGTTTTGCGGAACGGTAACGGCAGGACCGCCGGTAGTATCTTCATCAGCCGCCCATTTTTGCACCGACGGTGCCTTCATGCGTTTCGGATCGGCAATGGGATAGGGAAGTCCGGCAAAATAGCGAATGTAGTTGCCCTCGTAGTAGTAAAAGAAGAAGCCCGGCTTTTGCTCAAATCGCAATTTGCGAATCTTACCGGAGGGGGTTCGCACGCGCAAAACGGTATCCAACCGGTAGCCGTAACTTGCCGCGGGAGCGTTTGCGTCCTGCGAGGTGGAATAGGAGTGCGAAAGCGAGGAACGCAAAATCTCCCCCTCAAAGGAGCGCTCAAAGAACATTCGGATCATTCCAAACAAAACAAGACCGCTCAAAAGCGAAAAACCGATCCAAACCCAGAGCCGCCAACCGGCAATGGGCGATTGCACCGAATAGCGGTGCGTCCGGTTGAAATAGATGAGCGCCATTGTCAAAAAGAGAAACCAACCGGCAAACAGAAGAAGGCGGAGTGCTCGGCGCCGGCGCACAAAACGCACAAGATCGGCGTTGCGGCTTGGAATGCGGAACATCATCGGTTCCTCCTTTCGTGGTTTCTGTTCCTATTTTAACATGGAATCAACCAAAAATCAAGAAAAAAGAAGAAAATGAAAAACAACATTCTGTATTTTTGCAAAAAAAACGCCAAAAGAGGAGAAAAATACTTGACTTTCGGGCGCCGATATGATAAAATAAACAGGAAAATTTGCAAACAAAAAACGGAGAACTCCAAAATGTATTTCTTTGAAGAACTTGCCAACTTTGATCCCGAAGTTGCCGCCGCTTGCGGCGAGGAATTGAAACGGCAAAAACGCAATATTGAGCTGATCGCCTCGGAAAACATTGTTTCCAAGGCCGTTTTGCTGGCGGCAGGAACCGTGCTGACCAACAAATATGCCGAGGGCTTTCCCGGCAAGCGCTATTACGGCGGATGCCAGTGCGTTGATGTTGTAGAGAACATTGCGCGCGAGCGTGCCAAAAAGCTTTTTGGAGCCGAGCACGCAAACGTTCAACCGCATTGCGGCGCCTCTGCAAACCTTGCCGTCTTTTTTGCATTTCTGCAACCCGGCGATACCGTTATGGGCATGAACCTGGCGCATGGCGGACATCTTTCCCACGGCTCTCCGGTCAATATTTCGGGTAAATACTTCAATGTTGTGCCGTATAGTCTTTCGCCGGAAACCGAAATGCTGGATTATGACGAAATTCGCCGTATAGCCCTGGAATGCAAACCCAAATTGATCGTTGCCGGCGCAAGCGCCTATTCGCGCATCATTGATTTTGCAAAGTTCCGCGAAATTGCCGACGAGGTTGGCGCCATTCTCATGGTCGATATGGCGCACATTGCGGGGCTGGTCGCCGCGGGCGTTCATCCAAGCCCGGTGCCGTATGCGGATGTTGTTACCACCACCACGCACAAGACTCTGCGCGGGCCGCGCGGCGGTTTGATCCTTTGCAAGGAAAAATATGCCCAGCAAATTGACAAAGCCATTTTCCCGGGCACGCAGGGAGGACCGCTGGAGCACATCATTGCCGCAAAAGCGGTTGCATTTGGTGAGGCATTGACGGATGAATTCAAAGAATATCAAAGAAAAATCGTCAAAAACGCAAAGGTGCTTTGCGAATCCCTGCAAAAAGAGGGCTTCCGCATTGTTTCGGGAGATACCGAAAACCACCTGATGCTCATTGACCTGCGCCCCTTCGGCGTAACCGGAAAGGAGATGGAAAAGCGGTTGGACGAGGTGCGCATCACCGCCAACAAGAACGCCATCCCGAACGATCCCGAAAAGCCCTTTGTTACCAGCGGCATTCGCGTTGGAACGCCTGCGGTCACCACGCGCGGCTTTGGCGAGGCGGAAATGAAGATGATCGCCAAATGGATCAAACTTGCGGCAACCGACTTTGAAGCTTCGCGCGAAAAAATCCTCGCCGAGGTGGACGATCTCTG
>CAMOHW010000049.1 GCA_946615525.1 uncultured Clostridia bacterium
CTGACCATCCGCCGCGGTGGAGTAAACCTGGCTCTTTTTGACCGGAATGGAGGTGTTGCGGTCGATGATGCGGTTAAAAACGCCGCCCAGCGTTTCAATACCCAAAGAAAGCGGAGTAACATCCAACAGCAGCAAATCCTTTACCTCGCCGCCCAGAACGCCGCCCTGGATGGCGGCACCGATGGCAACGCATTCATCCGGGTTGATGCCTTTGAACGGCTCTTTCCCGATGAACTTTTTAACAGCTTCCTGAACTGCCGGGATTCTGGTAGAACCGCCAACGAGAAGAACTTTGTCGATTTGTCCGACCGACAAGCCCGCATCGGAGAGTGCCTTTTTGGTGGGCGTCATGGTGCGCTCAACAAGGTCCGCGGTAATGCGGTCAAACTCAGCGCGGGTCAGGGTTGCTTCAAAGTGCAACGGACCCTCGGCGGTTGCCGTAATGAACGGCAGGTTGATGGAAGTGCTGGTCATGCCGGAAAGCTCGATCTTCGCCTTTTCGGCGGCGTCGCGCAATCTTTGCAGGACCATTTTATCCTTGCGCAGGTCAATGCCGTTTTCTTTTTGGAATTTATCCGCCATCCAGTCAATGACGCGCTGGTCAAAATCATCGCCGCCCAGGCGCGTGTCGCCGTTGGTGGCAAGGACCTCGAACACACCGTCCGAGATCTCCAGCAGCGAAACGTCGAAGGTTCCGCCGCCAAGGTCGAAGACCATGATCTTTTGGCTGGCTTCCTTATCCATGCCATAGGCAAGTGCCGCGGCAGTCGGCTCATTGATGATACGCAGGACTTCCAGCCCTGCGATCTTGCCGGCATCCTTGGTCGCCTGGCGTTGTGCGTCCGAGAAATATGCCGGAACGGTGATGACCGCCTGCGAAACAGTGGTGCCCAAATATGCCTCGGCATCGGCTTTAAGCTTTTGCAAAATCATTGCCGAAATTTCCTGCGGGGTGTATGCCTTTCCGTCAACGGTGCGTTTGTTGGCGGTGCCCATCTCGCGCTTGATGGAGATGATGGTGCGGTCGGGGTTGGTGATTGCCTGTCTTTTTGCAACCTGACCGACCATACGCTCACCGGTTTTGGAGAACGCCACAACGGAAGGGGTGGTTCTTGCTCCCTCGGGGTTCGGAATGACGATGGGCTCGGAGCCCTCATAAACCGCCACACAGGAGTTTGTTGTTCCCAAGTCAATACCAATAATCTTTCCCATAATAAAATACCTCTTTTCGATAGATTTTTCAAATTTTATTAGTTGGCAACTTTGACCATTGCATACCGAATGATCTTGTCGCCTTTGCGGTATCCCTTTTGGAATACCTCTACGATCTCGCCCTCGCCATAGGAGTCATCCTCAATGTGCATGACCGCGTTGTGCAGGTTGGGATCGAATGTTTTCGTTTCAATTTCGGTAATTCCCATTTTGGAAAGCGCGTCCTCAAAGGCCTTGGAGGTCATCTCCAACCCCTTTTTGACTGCCTCGAAGTTCTCCGAGGCGGCGGCGCGTGAAAGATTATCCAAAATAGGAAGAATGTTGCCGATGCAATCGGAATACGCGTCGGCATACACGCCTTCTTTTTCCTTTGCGCTTCGTTTGCGGAAGTTGTCGTATTCCGCCATCATCCGCAGGTATTTTTCGTTGGCGTCCGCCGCCTCTTGCTTTGCGGTTTCAACCTGCTTTTTCAACTCGCGAATTTCGTTTTCCGGTTTTTTGGCGGATTTCTTTTTTTCTGTTTTCTCGTCGGCAGATTGCATTTCTTCTGCCGGCGTTTGTTTGTTTTCATCCATTGGGTTTTCCTCCGTCTGTGATTTGCTGATTCGGCTGGATCAGATTTTCAATATTCCCGCTCAAACCTTCCAGCGTTGCAAGCACCCGGGCATAGTCCATGCGCCGCGGGCCGAGAACGCCGATGGCGCCCAGCGTTTTGCCGTCCTTGACGATGGGCTTGAAGACCAGCGCCGAATTGTTCATAACCTTGACGCTGCTTTCCGACCCGATCAGCACACTGATATCGCTCTCGTTTCCTTTGGTAGAAACCAGATCCAGAATATCGTCTTTCTTTTCCAGGGCGCCCAGAAGTGCGCGGAACTGGCTGGTATCGCTGTATTCGGGATATTGGAGCAACTGGTCGATCCCCGAAACGCTGACCGCGCCGGAATCCAGATCACTCAGCAGATCGTAAATAACCTTGATGACCGGTCCGACCATGCCGCTCTCGGCACCCATCCGGCTTTCCAAGTCCATAATAATAGGAAGTGTAATGCGCTCGGCGGGCAGGTTGACCAATGTTTCGTTGAGTACCTGCGTCAGTTTTGCAACCGTGGGTTCCTCCAACGGGAACTCGGTGTGGATATGTTTGGTTTTGACCGTTCCGGTGGAGGATACCGCAACCAGAATAAAGTGCGCGGGATCCAAGAAAATGCCTTCAAATTTGGAAATGCTGACCGATCCACTCCGCGGCTGAATAGCAATGCCGGTATAGTTGGTAAGAGACGAGGCAAGATGCGAGGCGGCGGAAAGGATTTGATCCAGCTCCCCCATTTTAACGCGCAACAAATTGTTGATCTGCGCAATCTCCTGGGTGGTCATGGCGTAATGCTCGATCAGGGAATCTACATAAAAGCGGTAGCCAAGTTCGCTCGGGACGCGCCCGGCGGAAGCATGGGGTTGTTCCAGATACCCCATTTCCTCCAATTCCGCCATCTCGTTGCGAATGGTTGCGGAGGAACAATTCATGCCCGCGGACTGCAAAATGGATTTGGAGCCGACCGGCTCGCCGCCCTCAATGTGCGCGTTGACAATGGCTTTGAGGATTTGCTTTTTGCGCTCGCTCAATTCACCCGACTTTTTTGCCATGATCTTGAACCTCCTTTGCTTATTTTTTCCTTGTTTTTAGCACTCAATTCGTTTGAGTGCTAACTTTCAGATATTAATTTATCACTTTATCCCTGTTTTGTCAATGCTTTTGGCAAATATAATTGTGAACGAAATGTAAATATCAAGGGCGAGTGCTAAAAAAGGGACTATGGAAGTGGGTGCGCTTTTCTCCGTCGGTTGCAAACAGATTTTTCCGCAAAAAAATCGTTTTTCATAATTTGACCTCTTTTGACCGTTGTTGCGAATTTTGCCTTCTCTTTTTGCTTTGGAATCGCCTGTTTTTTCGGAAAAAGCCAAAAAAGAGTGCTTCTGCGACGGTTTTTCGGCTTTTTCGGGTTGACGGATTTCGACCGAAAGAGCAGAAAAATCATTATAAAATAAAATAAAAAATCGAAATGAACCGGAGGAACGATTTATGCAGGGAAAATCAACCACCCGAAAGCCCGAAACCCTGACCGAGCGGCTGAAAAAGAAAACTGTTGCCGCCCGTTTGAGCGTTTTGGAACATCTTTTGCGGGAATCTCTTTGGCTGGGTGCCGGCTTTTTGTTTGGACAAGCGTCGCTTGTTTTTGAAACCAATCCTTTGGGAGTCGCGCTTCTGTGCGCTGCCAGCGGGCATATTTTGCCCATTGCGGCAGGGCTGATCATTTCCGCATGGTTTGTTGGAACACAGCCCTGGCTCTTTACGGTAACCTATCTTGCCGCGGCGCTCATCCGGGCAATTTCTTCCCGCCTTGCCGAGCCGCATGAACCGCTCCGCTCGCCATTGCCGGAACGGATTCGCTCCAAACTCTATCCTGAAAAAGCACCGAAAAACGCCTCCACGGACAAGCCGGAAAAATACTTCTCCGGCTTGCGCGGAAAGTTGGAAGAACTCTCGATCCTTCCCTTCTTCCGCGGACTTGGGCAGGAACTCAAAGGGCTGTTCCAGGAATGGGTGCCCTTGCGAATGGCAAGCGCGGCGGTTTGTATGCTGATCGTTTCGCTCTTTCGCGTCATTGGAGGAGGATTTCTTTACTATGACCTTTTTGCCGCGCTGTTCTCGGTCTTTACCGCCGCAGCGGCAGTTATGGTATATTCTGTGTTCTTAGGGGATCGCAAGCAATTCAAAGTCCTGTATGTTCTTTCCGCCGCGGCACTGCTTTTCTCGCTGATCTGGTCCGGTGACACGATCATTTTGGGCAAAGCTCCGCTCTCCCTCTTTTTCGCCTTCTTCTTTTCCCTGTTTGTAGCGCATCGGGTGGGATTGCCCGGCGGCATTGCCACCGCGGTTTTGGTGGGACTGGCGCATGATCCCATGTCCATTCCCGCATACCTGATCGCGGTTCTTCTTTATGCCTTGTTTCGCTCCCGCGGGCGAGAAACCGCCGGTATTCCGATCGCGGTATTTGCCGCGCTTGGATGGTCGGTTTATGCGCATGGAATCGGATCTTTGCTATCGGTTTTGTTTTCTTTTCTTGCTGCAGGCGCCGCCGTGACATTGATCATTCGCCTTTCCGATCAAAAAGAGGAAAAAGAAAAAGCCGCAGATCCCGCCGCTTTTCGCGCCGCGCCGGCAGAACTGCGCCGGCTCTCCTCCCGCCAGGTGGAAACGGCCGATCGTCTGCGCGGTATTTCGGAGGCATTCTCCTCGCTTTCCGAAATGTTTTACCACCTGAGCGATCGCCTACATCGCCCAACGACCATTGATCTGCGTCGCCTGTGCGATACCTCCTTTGACCGATTTTGTCCCAACTGCCCTCATCGCACCGTTTGCTGGGGGTTGGAATATGCCGACACACTGGAGGTTTTGGGCGCGCTTGCAAAATCGCTCCACACGCACGGAACGGTAACTTCCAAGCAAATCTCCCCGGTTCTTGCACGCCGGTGCGGCTCTATGAACCAGATCCTTGCCGACATCAATCGCGACTGCGCCCGCCTGACCGGAGAACTGCTACGCGACAACCGCACCGAGATTTTTGCCATGGACTATGAAGCGGCTGCAAACATCATCAATGACGCACTGGAGGAAGACGCGCAGGAATACGGTACCGATTCCGAACTGGCATCAAAAATTGTCGAATACCTGCCCAGCGCGGGGCTTTCGGCGCAAGCGGTAGTTGTTTGGGGCGGCAGACGGAGGCAGGTCGCTATTCACGATATTGATATTGACCGCGCGTCGGTCACTGCAGAAACATTGCGGCATGACATCAGCGAGCTTTGCAAAGCTGAGCTTTCCGCGCCCTCTTTTGAGGTGGAGGGCTCGGTTTGCACCATGGTTTTGCAAACGCGCAGACGTTTTTTTGTAGTTGGCGCGCAAAAATGCGTTGCGGCAACCGAGGGCGTTTGCGGCGACGCGGTAACGCTCTTTTCTACCCGCAAGGACTACTTTTACGGTTTGATCAATGACGGGATGGGTTCCGGCCGGGACGCCGCCCTGACTGCCAATCTTTGCTCGGTTTTTCTGGAAAAGATGCTCCGTGCCGGGAACCGGACAAATACCTCTTTACGGATGCTGAATAACCTGCTCCTTTCCCGCACGCATGACAACAGCGCGGCGGAATGTTCCTCCACGGTGGATCTTTTGGAACTGGATTTGGTATCGGGAAACGGGGTATTCATCAAAAACGGAGCGGCGCCGAGTTTTGTGGTGCGTGGTTCCGCGGTCCACCGGGTACAGATCGGCTCGGCACCCATCGGCATTTTGCGTGCCTCCGCGCCGCAATCCTGCGAGTATCATTTCCGCGCCGGGGACACGGTGGTAATGGTGAGCGACGGGGTCTTGCAGGAGGACGCCGACGCCGTTTGGCTGACCAACTTTCTTGGCACAACGGAAGAGATCGACCCCGAAAAAATCGTTGCCCGCATTTGCGCCCACGCCGCAAAAGCCGAGCGGCGGGATGATGTTTCCGCCATTGTGTTGCGGATCGAAGCGGAAGAATAAAACAACCAAAAAGGGCAAACCGAAAATCGGTTTGTCCTTTTGATTTGCTTTTTGCTCAGCGCACTACAATGTTGACGATCTTGTTGGGAACGCTGATCTCTTTGATGATGGTCTTTCCTTCCAGTTGCGCGGCAATCTTCTCGTCGGCTTTGGCAAGAGCAATGGCATCCTCCGGCTTGCAGTTGAGCGGAAGTTCAACCGTGGCACGGACTTTCCCGTTGATCTGCACGGCAACCTCCACGGTGCTTTCCACCGTTTTGGCGTCATCCCATTCCGGCCATTCGGCAACAGCGCAAAGGCCTTTGCCGCCCAAAGTGCTCCAAAGTTCCTCGGCAAGGTGAGGCGCAAAGGGAGAAAGAAGTTTTGCCAGGGTCATCAACTGTTCCCCTGTCAGACTGCCCACCTCGTAAATCTCGTTGATGAGCGCCATCATTGCGGCGATGGCGGTATTGAACTTGAGTTCTTCAATATCCTGCGAGACCTTTTTGACCGTCTTGTGGAACGCGGTTTCCAGTTTGGGAGAACCGCCGTCTTTACGCACCAGATCGGTCAGATCGCTCACACGCTCCAGGAAGCGTTTGCACCCTTTGACCGAACTATCGTTCCAGGGCGCGGCACTGGCATAATCGCCCATAAAGAGGACATAGACGCGCAAAACATCGGCTCCGTAAACGTCAATCACGTCATTCGGGTCAACCACGTTGCCCTTGGATTTGGACATCTTTTCACCGTCCGGTCCCAGGATCAAGCCCTGCGCCGTGCGTTTGGCATAGGGCTCGTCACAAGGAACGGCACCGATATCGTAAAGGAACTTGTGCCAGAAACGGGAATAGATCATGTGGCGGGGCACATGCTCCATACCGCCGTTATACC
>CAMOHW010000050.1 GCA_946615525.1 uncultured Clostridia bacterium
TTTTAATACAACTTATATTTCAGCCGCAAATTATCAGCAATCATCGCGATAAACTCCGAATTCGTGGGCTTGCCCCTTCCTTGCTGGATGGTGTAGCCGAAATAGGAGTTCAGCGTGTCCACATCGCCGCGATCCCAAGCCACCTCAATGGCGTGGCGAATGGCGCGTTCCACCCGGCTTGTGGTGGTGGAATACTTTTTGGCAACGCTGGGGTAGAGGACTTTGGTCACCGAATTGATGATGTCGTTGTCCTGCACGGTGAGCAGGATCGCCGTGCGCAGGTATTGGTAACCTTTGATGTGCGCCGGAACGCCGATTTGATGAATGATTTGCGTGACCTGCGATTCAATATCCGGCGATTTTTCGGTGGCGCCAGCCGCTTTGACCAGATCGTTTTGTCGCCCGGCGATCAGACTTTCAATGTGGTTGCACAAACTGGAAAGATTGATCGGCTTTGGCAGGCAGAGGTCGGCGCCCGCCTCGCTTGCCTGGACAAACAGATTTTGATTGGAAACCGATGAAACGACAATGAAAATGGGGGAGTCGGCGTCCTTCTTTTGCGCGTGGCAGGCGCGCAAAAGCCCGATGCCGTCCAGTTTGGAGAGCCAAACATCCAAAAGCACGACCGTGGGACGGATCCGGTCGATTTTTCCAAGCGCTTCCTCGCCGTTTGCCGCTTCCTCAACGCTGCGGTAACCGGCGCGCAACAGTCCCTCGCGCAACTGCGCACGACTTGCAGGACTTTCATCTGCAATCAAGATTTTTGTGGTATATTCCATGGTAACATCCTCCGTCAATAATTTTCTTATTTTTCCTTGACAGGAATATTTTACCATATTTTGGAAAATTTTGCAAGCCCCTTTTTGGCGAAATAATGACCAAAAATAAGGCTTGAAAAATGGTAAATATTTACAATTTTGGCAAGAAACAGGTTATTTTGGAGAATGTTTGCAAGGGTCGTAGAAAAATCCTGTCAAATCCATTTCCCATCTTCCGTCGGAATTTCGGGAAAAACCGATGGCTTTGACGAGCGTTTCATTTTGGCAATCGGCGTCAAAAAATGCGCGATGGACGCCGCACAGGTCAATAAAGTTCAAAACGCCGCGCCCCAGGATGAAAAAGGTTTCAAACTCGTATTTTTCAGGTGCCCAGGCAAAGTCCAGGATCTTGCCCCCCTCGGCGTTCATGGTAAACTGGCAAATGCCTTTCAGGTCGCCGTCCCGCGTGGCGCTGTATGCCATTGTTTCGGGGCGATAGGGCACGCCGCAGATCCCGCAGATGCGCTCCTGCTCGCTTTTTTCTTGAATGGATAACACTTCCAGCATGTTGATTATTTTCCTTTTAATAAATATTGCACTTCGTCATTTGTCAAATGCCGCCATTTTCCGGCAGGCAGATCCCCCAAGCGTACCTCGCCCACGGCAACGCGCGAGAGGCGCGCGATTTTCAGCCCGGCAATCTCGCACATCCGACGGATCTGCCGGTTTCGCCCTTCCCAAAGCGTCATTTCCAGCTTGTCCGGCGCAAGGACGCGAACGCCCACCGGCAAAAGCGGATAGCCGTCCAGCTCCATGGGGGAGGAAAGCAGTTCTATTTGGCGTTCGGTCGGTACCTGGCGGAAGGTGACCTCGTAGATCTTCGGGATCTCGTGGCGCGGGTGCGTCAGCCGGTTGGCAAAATCGCCGTCATCGGTCAAAAGGAGCAACCCGTCTGAATCCATATCCAATCGTCCTACGGGATAGAGCCGCGCACCGTCGATTTTGACAAGATCGGTGACCGGAGTGCGCCCTTTTTCGTCCTTTGCCGTGCAAACAATGCCGCGCGGCTTGTTGAGCAGGACATAATGTTTTTGGGCTTGATTTTGCAAAACCGGTTTGCCCGCGTAACAGACAAGATGGATAGCAGGATCTATTTTTTGCCCGATTTGTGCCGGGATGCCGTTGACGGTCACCAGCCCCGCGGCAATGGCGGTTTCGGCGGCACGCCGCGAGCAAACGCCGCAATCGGCAAGGTATTTTTGAATGCGGATCTCTGCCACGGGAGCGCCTCCTTTTTTATGATTTATGAAAAAGTTTGTTCCAAAATGATACAAATAGATTGGGCCGTTTTTGCTTTTCTACCGCGGTTTGAACGGTCAGCGGCGTTTGTGCAACGATCTCGCCGTCCAGATACCAGACCGCGCGCCCGACGGTTTTTCCCTCCGGGAAACCCGCGTAAAGGAAACGGGGCAGTTCAATGATCCCGGTCAGTTCACCATGTGCGGATGGCAAAAGAAGATACACCGGTGCGGGATTGCTGACGATCACTGTATCCGAAACGCCGCCCACCACGGGGACGGTTTGTGCAAGTTCCTGCTCCTTTGCAAGTCCGAGCGCGTCTATGGCGGCAAATCCGGCGTCCAGCATGGAGCGGTGGTCGTTCCAATCGTTTGGAGCGTCCAGCGTAACGGCAATCAGTGAAAGTCCTGCGCGCTCTGCGGCGGAAACCAGACAGCGCCCGCTGCGCTTGGTAAAGCCGGTTTTTACGCCAATGGCGCCCTCATACATCCGCAATAGTTTGTTGTGGTTGACCAACAGGCGCACACCGTCTGTCCCGTTGTGCGGAATGGTCTTTTTGCGGGTGGAGGTCATTTCGCGGATCAGGGGATTTGCAAGCGCCGCGCGGGCAATTTTGGCAAGATCATGCGCCGAGGTGTAGTGCTCGGGATCATCCAGCCCGTGGGGATTGACGAAATGCGTGTTTTCCAGACCCAACTCTTCGGCTTTTTCGTTCATCAGGGCGGCAAACGGCTTTACTCCGCCGGAAACGCCGTAGGCAATGGCAACCGCCGCGTCGTTTGCCGAGGCAAGCAGAAGCGCCCAAAGCAGTTCTTCCAGGGTGAGTGCTTCACCCTCAAAAAGATAGATCGAGGAACCCTCGGTCCCGACCGCTTCCTTTGGAGTTGTGATGACCAAATCGAGAGCCGCGTTTTCCAAAGCGACCAGAGCGGTCATAATTTTGGTGGTGCTTGCCATAGGCAGACGAGCATCGGCGTTTTGTTCAAACAGGACGGTGCCGCTCGTTTCTTCCATCAGGATCGCGGCGCGCGCCGAAACCGAAACGCCAACGCGAATATCGGCGATCAGACCTTCGGATGCGACCTCTTGTGCAGAGATCGAAAAAAGAACGCCGGGGCAGGAGAACAGAATAACCGCCGACAGCGCAAAAGCCAAACAACAAAACAGCCGATGTTTCATAGCCAACCTCCGGAAAACGATTCATTTTCAATATATTTTTCCGGAGGTTGGTTTATGCGGAAAAGGGAGGGGGTTATTCCGCCTCGATTTCTTCCTCTTTTTCTTCTTTCTTTTTGGCAAACAGGTCTTTGAATCTGCCTACCAAGTCGGGCGTGCGGTTGATAAAATCGGCAACCTGCTCAATGGGGGATGAGGGCTCCTGCTTGATGGAAAGCATTTCCACTCTGCCGTCCGGATAAGCGGTCAAAAAGCCGATGGGAAAAACGGTAACGCCGGTTCCGCCGCCACCGCCGAAGTTCTTTTTGCCGGTATCCTTATTTTTTGCAGGAAGATCCAGCCCGCCTGAGGCAAAGCCCATAAGGACCTTGGAAACGGGAACAACGGTAACGCCGTTGCCCAAAACAATGGGTTGACCAATAACGGTATCCGCGTCCATTACGGTGCGGATCTGTTCCAGCGCGTTTTGAATGATGTCTTTCATAGAGCTTTCGTTTTCCATGACGTTGACCATACCTTTCTATGTTGATGGTTTTTCGGCTTTTTTATCGACGCGATGTTTCGCGCGCAGTTTGGCGCGCCGCTTTTCGGCACGGTAGGTGTGAAGCATTCCCAGTCCGATGGCAATGGCGCGGAATCCCCGCACCCGCAGGCGCAGATCCAATTCAATGGAGGACTTTTGGGAGAGATAATCGGGTTCCACCGTCATATCTCCGTCGTGGCGGAGGATCTCGTTGAAGTGATCCTGCGTCCACTGCAACAGGTAGGCGGTGCTTTGCACCACAACGCCGTAGAGGATCGCCGTAGATGCGGCATCCCCGGTTGCAAGATACAGGTGCAATTTGCAAAACTCAATGCGCAGTTTCCCTTTGGTAAGGGCATAGGCGCGTTTGAGGATTGCCAGGATCATATCCAGGGTTTCTTTTGGATTCGGCGTTGGCTCAGGTTCTGCCTTTTTGGTAGGTTGTCCTTTTTTTGCCAGCTTTTTTTGCAGGCGCGCGGCCTTCTTTTCGGCGCGTTTGCGGCGTTTTTCCTCTTTTTTCAAAAACTTTTCGGGGCTTGGAAAACTTGCAACATCCCGCAGCTCCCTTTTGGCAGGAGATTTGCGCGGAAAGATGGTTTTGCGGAACCCGAAAATCGAAATGCGAACGGTTAGTTCACCTTCATAGGAAACGCGCGCGCCGACAAAGCCGAAGCAGATGACCAGGATCAATAAGAGCAGAACTCCGCCAATCACCGAAAGGGCAATCAACCATCCGTTCATATCGGAACAATCACCTTTCTGTTTTTGCGGCTTGGGGGTTATTCGGCGTCGGGGACATCCTCGGCTCCGGTTTCAAAAATGACATCGGTTTCTTCAGGATCGACCGGCTCGGTATATTCGCCCAGAGGCGCTTCGGCCTCTGCCTCATCCAGTGTTTGATTCAAGTTGAGTTGTTCGGCTTGTGCGGCAACGCTGAGCGCCTCGGTTGCCGGCAGTTCGTCCAGCGCGTTCAAGCCGAATACGCGCAGGAACTTATCGGTGGTAACGTAGAGCATCGGGCGGCCGGGAGCGTCCAAACGTCCCGCGGCTTCGATCAGCCCTTTATCCAACAGGGAGTTGACGGCATAGGAACTATCCACACCGCGGACCAGATCAACAAACGAGCGCGTGACCGGTTGGTTATAGGCAACAACGGCAAGCACTTCCATTGACGAAGCCGAAAGGTTTCCGCCGCGGCGAATGCCCAGGGCCTCGCGGATGTAGGGAGCATACTGCTCCTTGGTGGCAAATTGGCAGGAGGCGGGATAGATCAAAAGTTGGATCCCGTGGGAATTGCCCTCCTCGGAAAACTTCTTTTCAATGTTGCGGATGAATGCCTTGACATCCTTGACGGTGATTTGCAGGACCTCGGCGAGTTTATCAAAGCGGACGGGGTAGCCTGCGGCGTAGAGGATTGCCTCGATCGCCTCTTCGGTTTCCCGTGCGGTTTTCAGCGGTTCTAATACCGGTTGTTGTTTTTTCTCTTCCATGGCGTTATCCTTTTTTGTTTCTTATCATTTCTTGTCGGATGATTGATCCGGCAGACCTTTTGCCTGTTTTGCCATGTGGGCAACGATCTCGTTCATATCCAGCCCCAGGTCATCCAACAGGTCTTCCTCACGTGCCGAGAGCTCTTCGTCCAGCATTTCGGCAATGCGTTCCTCGGCTTCCAGGTCGCTGTCATCGACAGGCGGCAAGATCTCGCCGTTTTTCTCGGCGGTGCGGCGGGCGCGTTCCTCCTCGCGTTGGCGCTTGCGTTCGGCAAGGCGCTGCTCGCGCAGAATGCGGCGCTGTTCGCGGTGCATTTCGGCTTTGGAAGAAAGCGGGATCGGCTCGTTCGGGTCGGCGGGCAGAATGCGCTTTTTGTCGTCTTCCGCCTCAGGATTCTCGTTGATGACGAAGGCGGTATCCACTCCGTGGACCGAATCGTCGACAAACTCGTCATTCATCATTTTGATGCGCCGTACCTTCATCAGTTCCAAAATGCCCAGGAAAATGGCGATCAGGTCGGGCAGACTCGTCGCGTCGGAGAGCAGTTCCTTCATAGAAGTGGGCTCGTCCTTTTTCTTCTTTTCCATGCGGTGCAGGATGCAGACGATCTTGATATCTACCGGAATGATGGGCTTTGCGATCATGGGAGCAAAGACTGCTTTTTCCACTTTCGGACGGCTCTCGTTTGCGGCAATGATGCGGCGGACTGCCAAAAGCAGCGAGGTGACCTGCTGGTCGGCAACAAAGGAGGTATCCACCGAGATCTCGTCTGTGTCCTTGACCATGCGCCCGCTGTAAACCTTAAACAGCTCCGCCATTTTTTTGGCGGCCTCTTTTGCCTGTTGATAGCGCCGCAGGGCGTCGGCAAGGTCGGCGCGGGGATCGTTTTCATCCTCGTCGTCGCGCGGCAGGAGCATGCGGCTCTTTATGAGCATAAGCTCGCTTGCCATTACGATAAACTCACCGGCAATATCCATATCCATGCTCTGCGCCTCGCGCAGATATTCCAGATATTGGTCGCAGATGATGGAGATGGGAATATCCTCAATATTCATTTTGTTCTTTTGGATCAGAGTCAACAGAAGGTCAAGAGGTCCTTCAAACTGATCCAAACGGTAGGTAATTGTTTCCATGAAAACTCCTTTGAACAGGAAAATCGATTCAAATCAATGCGCTCAAAACGCCTTTGTAAATAGGGTTGGAGATCCAATTGGTCAACGTTTGGGCAACCCAGGAGAAGGGGGATATCGGCAGGACGTAGGAGCAAAGGATCAAAACCGCCAAAAGTCCAAACAGGATATACCGTTCATAGCGCATCACGG
>CAMOHW010000051.1 GCA_946615525.1 uncultured Clostridia bacterium
GAAATACTGCAAAATAGAAGGCAAATCCGGCAACAAAACCGTTTCCGAACGCCGCGCGGCGCGTGCATTCCTCCCGTTTGCAAACCAGAATGGCGCCGTGGATCAGCGGGATCATACCAACCCAGGAAAGAAACCCGACTTGCGGGACAATCAAAGGCAACGCAGTGAAAAGTGCGCCAAAAAAGACCCACAAAAGCCGCCCGAAACTCTGTTTGTGCATGGATCCCGCCTCCTTTCTGAAAATGATGATTGATTTACAAGCCAAACTCCCGCAAAAACCAGACGCGATCCTGCGGAATGGTAAACTGTTTGCCCTTCAAATACCCTAACGCGCCGTCCGGAGAGGAAAACCGGAAGGCAAGACGATAGGCGTAAAGTGCCTGAAACTTATAGCCGCGCTCCCGGTCCTTTCGGTTGACGCCATATTTCCCGTCCCCCAACAGAGGATGCCCGATATGCGCCATGTGAGCGCGGATCTGGTGCGTGCGCCCGGTAACAAGTTCTACTTCCAAAAGGGAAAGCCCCTTTGCCTCGGCAAGCACGCGATACTTGGTAATGATTTTTTTCCAACCCGGTTTTTCTTCGTCGATCACCGAAACAAGGTTGTCGGCACTGTTCTTTTTCAAGTAGCCGAAAAGCGTATCCTCCCGCTTTGGCATTTTGCCGTGGACGGCGCAAAAATAAAACTTTTGCACCTCGTCGTTCCGGATCTTCTCATTCATTTCGCGCAGAGCGTCGGCATTCTTCGCGGCAATCACAATACCGCCGGTGTTGCGGTCTATGCGGTTGCAAAGCGCCGGGGCAAAAGATTGCTCGGCGCGGGGGGTGTATTCCCCTTTTTGTGCAAGATATGCCTGCACGTGCAAAATCAACGTGTTCTCTCCCCCGGAAACGTCCTCATGCACCAAAACACCCGGGCGTTTGTTGAGGAGCAGGATATTCTCGTCCTCATAAACGATCTCCAACTTCGGTTCGATCCGAAAGAGCGCGTCGGTATCATCGGAAGGGGAGGCAAAAAACTCGTCCCGAATGAACAGTTGGATCTCATCCCCTTCGGCAAGCATATATCCCGGCTCTGTCCGCGCCCGATTGACCTTGATTTTTTTCAGGCGGATGTATTTATACATCATAGAGGTCGGAAGCCCTTTGACCGCTTTGGAAAGGAACTTATCCAGCCGTTGACCGGCATCGTTGCGGTTGATGGTTAAAATCTGCATAAAATCAAGCGGCGGAGAAACAAACGTGTTTCTCCGCCCTCCTTGTCGTTTTCAAAATTAAAGCGTTCCGAAAATACGGTCGCCGGCATCACCCAAACCGGGAACAATGTAGGCGTGCTCATTCAAATGGTCGTCCAGAGCGGCAGCATAAATATCCACATCCGGGTGTGCTTCCTGCACCTTTTTCACGCCCTCGGGAGCCGCAACCAGGCACATAAAACGAATCTGACGGCAGCCGCGCGCTTTGAGCATAGAGAGCGCGTCAACGGCCGAACCGCCGGTTGCCAACATGGGGTCAACCAAAATGACGATACGCTCGCTGATGTCCGGCGGGAGTTTGCAGTAATACTCTACCGGCAGGTGCGTTTCGGGATCACGATACAACCCGATATGTCCCACCTTTGCAACGGGGATCAAACTGAGAAGCCCGTCCACCATGCCAAGTCCGGCACGCAAAATGGGAACGATGGCCAGTTTTTTACCCGAGATGACCTGCGCCTGCATTTTGCAGATCGGCGTTTCGATTGCGATCTCCTCTGTTGGCAGATCGCGCGTCAGTTCGTAGCCCATCAGCATTGCAATTTCTTCCAATAATTGGCGGAAATCCTTGGATCCCGTTTTCTTGTTTCTCATAATGGAAAGTTTATGGGTAATCAAGGGATGATTTACAACGTGCAGTTCGCTCATAGTTCTTCTCCTTTGTTTTCTAACCGTTTGGTTTTCTCAAAATAGATTATACATCTTTTTCTGCTCTTTTTCAAGTGTAATTTTCAAATTAAGCTCTATTTTTTTGTTTTTTTCTTTACAATTTTGCAAAAGAATGATAGAATAGAGGAAAGAAACGATTTTCCACGGGGGAACAAATGAAAAAACAACCAACCGCCGGCATTTATACGCTGGGTTGTAAAGTGAATCAATACGAATCCGAAGCGATTGCCGAACGGCTATGCGAGTCGGGCTTTTTGGTTTTGCCGCCCCGGGAGATTTGTGATGTTTACATCATCAACACCTGCACGGTGACCGCCGAATCCGACCGCAAAGCGCGCCAGTTCATTCGCCGCGCCATTCACCAAAACCCGAGCGCCTACATTTTGGTAACCGGGTGCTTCTCGCAAATTGCGCCAAAAACCGTTGCGGCAATTCCGGGCGTGGACTATGTTTGCGGAAACGCCGAAAAGCAATCGGTGGTGCAGGCAGCGCTGGACTTGATACAAAAAGGAAACAAAAACGCATCTCCCATCCTGCAAAACGCCGCTCCGGACGCATTCGGGTTTGAAGCCATGTGTATTCGCCGGTTTGACCGCACCCGCGCTTACCTGAAAATTGAGGACGGTTGCGAAAGCCGGTGCGCCTATTGCATCATTCCCACGGCGCGCGGAAAAATCCGCTCCAAAAAGCCGGAGGACGTGGTTGCCGAGGTTTCGGCTTTGGTTGCCGGCGGTTGCCGCGAGGTGGTCCTGACCGGTATTGAAACCGCCTCCTGGGGGAAAGATTTGAACGGCTGGACGCTTGCAGACCTTTTGGAGCGCGTGGACGCCATCCCAGGGATCGGGCGCGTGCGACTCGGCTCATTAGACCCCGGTTTGATCCGCCCCGCATTTGTGGAACGCATTGCAAAATTGCGCTCGCTCACTCCGCATTTTCACCTTTCGGTGCAAAGCGGATCCTCCTCGGTCCTTGCGCGTATGAAGCGCAAATACAATGCGCAAATGGCGCTGGACGGCATGGAACTGTTGCGGCACGCCATTCCGGAGGTGCAGTTCACCACCGACATCATTGTCGGCTTTCCGCAGGAGAGCGAAGAAGAGTTTGCCCAAACGCTTGATTTTGTTCGCAAGGCGCGGTTTTTGATGATCCATATTTTCCCCTACTCGCGCCGCAAGGGAACGCTTGCCGACACCATGCCCGGGCAAGTTTCCGAAGCCATCAAGCACGAGCGGGAAAAGCGGCTCTTGCAGTTACAAACCGAAATTCGCCGTTCTATTTTGGATGAAATGATCGGCAAAGACGTAGAAGTTCTCTTTGAAACCAATGAAAACGGCACCTGGACCGGACACAGCCCCGATTTTTTGGAGGTGGTCTGCCAAAGTGCAGAACCGCTCCACGGTGAAATACGCACCGTGCAGATCAACGGCAATGACGGAGAACGTTGCTACGGCATTTTGAAACCAACGCGAAAGGAGTCCCGATAAATGGCTCAATGGACGGAGAACAGCATGATACACAACTTCCGGAATCTCCGGGGCGGACAGTTTGATACGCTCCGGAAAGAACTTGGGATTACACTTTCCGACGAACAACTGACCGCTTGCGCCGTTCATTGTGCGTTTGTTTTGCGCCGTGAGCCGATTGTTGGTGAGTTGCTTCTTTGGGATCGTTTGGCGCAAGAAAAACCCTCCGCGGTCAATATTCCTCTGAACTCCCTGGAAACAAAAAGCGCCGCTATTGCCGAAACCTATGCGGATATGATGCAGAAACACCGCGCACTCTCCCCTGTTTCCGCGTCGTTTTCCTTGCGTGATGCGCTCTCTTTGGCAACCAACGCGCTGGAACGCGGCGGAAAAGAACGCGCCTTGAAAAACCATGCGCTTCGTTTGATCGACCGCCTGGCATCTCCTTTTGCTGCAAACGGCATTGAGGAGAAAAACGCTCCCTCTTTTTTATCGGTCTTCAAAAAAACCGCCCGTTTCCCCTCTGATGATGCGGGACTTCTTTGTATGTTGATCGACAAAGGAACGCTTTTGCCGTACGCGTTTGAACGCGCTTTGTTCCCTGTTTTGGAAAATGAAACTTTGCAGAAGAAACTGCACGGATGTTTTCCTGTGCCCCAAACGGGCTTGCTACCTGCGTTGCTTTCCCGTTTTGACGGCTTTACCATTGACCTTTCCCGCTTGAACGCTCTCTCCTTGCCAAAGGCGCTTACCGAAGACTTTGCGGGAGACTGGGTCCTGGTTCTTTCCAAAACCGCGGTGGATGAGGTCCTGGAGCTTTTGCTTGCCAACGGCATTTCGGGAACGGTATTTGCACAACTGACCGAAAAAAATCAAGTCACCTTGCTTGGGCAGAAAACCCTGACCGAATCGGTGGATTTTCTACGCTCATTGATGTTACCGCAAACCGACCTTGCAGTTACTTTGCAGGCAGACGCGGCTTTGACGGCGCCCGTTTCATTGCAATCGTGCGCCGGATACCCTTGCCGCTATTTGCCGCTTGAAAATTGCTTTGACCAAACAACCTCGGTTTTGGGAGCTACCGCTTCGGCGGCTTCGGCTCCTCTTGACGAAGGTGCGTTTTCTACCGCCGTGCTGGCTTCTCTTGCCCCTGTTCTTTCCTGCGCGCTCTCCGGCGTTGATTATTCCGAAGCGCGTTTTGCGGTAGACCTCACCCTTCCCAAAGCCGGTTTTGACCCTTCCGTTACATTTGCGGCGGCGATCGGACTTTATCGCGTACAAGCAGAACTGGGAATGCCGGCGGCAGACATCCGAATGGAGGAAGCAGAAACAAATGCTCCGGTTTTGAGCGTTTTTGCATTGGGCAAAGGGATCCGGATCCCCGGCGGAAAACTGACAGGGGCGGACTCCAAAATCTATTGGCTCCCGGTTGCGCTCTCGCCCGACGGACTGCCGGATTTTGCAGAGCTGAGAAATCTTCTTGCCGACCTTTCCGCACAGGCAAAGCACGGCGTCATTCGCTCGGCGCGCGTTGTTCTGCAACAGACGCCAAAATCCGTTCTTGCAACCATGAAGAGCGCAGAACTGATCGCGCATCCAAACAGATCTGCGCGCGCATTGCGCGAACCGGTTGCTTTGGGCGTTCTTTTGGAATCGGTCTATGAAATGCCGTTTGATTGCATTGCCACCGTTGCAAAGCGCAATGTTGCGCAAAAGCCGACAGAAACCTCTGCTCCAATGCCCGACATTCCCGAACAATTCCAAATCCCGCAAGGAAACGGACTGATTTGGCGTTCCGCTCCCGAAGTTGTCATCCTGGCACCCAAAAACAAGCCGGACGCTCTGGCACTCTCCGTTTATCTTGAAAACCTGGGCGCCTCGGTAACTGTATTTACCCTGGACCAAAAAGAGCAATTTCTGCGCGCGGTGTTGACGGCATCGGTGGTTTACCGTTTCCCCGGCATTCGCCTGCCACGAGATAACAAAACAAAGTTCGCGTTCTCTATTCTCAAGCAGAATGGCGGAGAAGTGCGTTGCCTGAAAAAAGCGGCGCATAGGAGCCATTAAAAATATTTTTTCAAAAAACTATTGACAAACGGCGCGTGGCGTGCTAAAATGTTACCGAATTGAATAGAAAAAACGATGACGAAGCTGGTGCTTGTCAAAGCGCTTTCAGAGACCCGATGGTTGGTGCGAATCGGGAACGCGGACTTGTAACCGATCTCTTCCGAGTTGGAAATGCGAACTGAAACTTTTTTCACAGTAGTGTTTCCCGTGATTGCCGCGTGAGTGCATACGGGCTGTTTGGCCCTGAGGGATAGCCGTTGGCTATAATTTGAGTGGTACCGCGAGTGATGATACACCCGTCTCAAAGCAATGAGACGGGTGTATTTTTTTGTATAAAAAATGGAAAGGAAACCGAAAAACATGGCAACTGTTGCAAGCGAAAAGCTGAATGAGATCGCAGGTCGTATCCGCGAAATGCGTGAGATTGCCGGACTCGGAGAAGCCGAAATGGCGCAAAAGACCGAGGTCACTTTGGAAGAATACCAACTTTATGAAGCCGGAAAACGCGATTTTCCCTTCACTTTTATTCATAAGTGCGCTCTGGTGTTTGGGGTTGGAATTACCGACCTGTTGGAAGGTCAAAGCGCGCGTCTGCAATCCTATACTGTGACCCGCCGCGGGCAAGGTCAGGAAACGGCGCGTGAACCGGGCATTGAAATCCAAAATCTGGCTCCCATGTTCCGCAAAAAAATTGCCGAGCCCTATTGGGTGCGCTATACCTACAGCGAGGAACTGCAACACAAGCCCATTCACCTGACCAAACATTCCGGTCAAGAATTTGACTTTGTGATGAGCGGAAAACTGAAGGTGCAGATCGGGCAAAACGTAGAGCTTTTGGGTGAGGGCGACAGCATTTATTACAACAGCTCCACCCCCCACGGAATGATTGCCGTTGACGGGCAGGATTGCCTGTTTGTTGCCGTTGTGCTCCCCGGCGAGGATCAATCCGAGGACACCATTCGCGAAACGCTGATCACCGGTCGTTCGGGCAACCGTTCGCTGCTTTGCGAGCAGTTTAGTCAATGC
>CAMOHW010000052.1 GCA_946615525.1 uncultured Clostridia bacterium
CGCGCGACCATGTTTTCCACCTCGGCGGTGTGATGCCACCGTTTCGGCGAAAGCCGCGTCCGGACAACTGCGCGCAAACCGTTCAATTTTTCTTCATCTATGCGAAATTCGCTCGAATTCATTTTTTCCCGTCCTCAATTTTTGAGCCATATAAATGATTGTCAAAAATGTATTGCTCGACCAACGGCGGGATCAGGTTGGAAACCGACTCGCCGTTTGCAAGTTTGCGGCGGATCTCGGTGGAAGAAATTTCCACCGGTTCCATTTGGATCTTGCGAACGATTTTGCCGAATTTTTCCTGATAAAGCGCAATTTTCCGAACGATTTGCGCGTCCAGGATCGCGTCTTTTTCGCGCCGCGCGTAAACCGGATAGCAAAGACGGAAAAGTTCTTCCGGCTCGTGCCAGGTATCCAGCGTCAGCATCATATCGGTCCCGCAAAGCAAAAACAACCGCCGATCCTCTCCGGCAAGCTCACGCAAGGTGTCTGTGGTGTAACTTTTGCCGGCTCGCCGCAGTTCCATATCGCTGACATAAACGCCCTCGATGCCCTGGAATGCCAACTGCGCCATGCGAAAACGATGTTCCGCAGAAATTGAATCCTCCACCTGCTTGTGCGGCGGGACTGCCGCCGGAATGACAAACAGAAAATCCAGCCACATTTGCTCCATGAAGGCCTTCGCCGCGGCGATATGACCGTTGTGAGGCGGCGAAAAGGTGCCGCCGTAAATGCCGATACGCGTCATGGCAGTTCAATGACCGGCTTTTTGGAAGAGCGCCGGTAAAGAACGGCTTTTTTGCCGGTAACCGCAACAACATCGGCGCCTATTGCCGCCGCAAGTTCGTTTGCAACGGTATAGGGATCCTCGCCGCTGTTTTCCAAAATGTGTATTTTGATGAGTTCGCGCGCTTCCAGCGCGTCGGAAACGGTCTTTACCAGATTTTCGGTCAAACCGCCCTTGCCGATTTGCAAAATGACGGGGTAATCGTTGGCAAGTTTGCGCAGGTATGCCCGCTGTTTGGATGTGATCATATCGTTTCTCCTTTTTCTCAGGCATTCCATCCTTCGCGGCGGAGCAGCTGATAGATCTGCTCGGCATCGACCGCGAAAAAGTTGATGAATTTGGTATCGTTCAAAAAAATCCGGATCCCGTTTTCTTCCAGCAGGATGGATTGAACATCCTCGCGAGCGAGTTCCATGCGCTGTTCGCCGCGCGCAAAAGAAAGCAGGATGATGCTTTGCTCGGTCAAAATCAAATATCCGTTGGCCGTGCCGCCCGAAATGGTAAACCGCACGGGTTGCTCCAAAAGAAAGGGTTGCGGCAATGTTTTTTTCACACGGCGATAGGGTGCCTCAGCAATCCAAAAGCGCAACGGAATGACAATGCTGAGCAAAACGGCAACTCCCGCGCCGATCAGCAAGCCCCAGATCCATCCGGTGTAATAGCCCGAAAAAACGCCCAAAACGGCTACAATGCCTCCAACGAGGAATCCGCCGAACATTGAGAGGATTCGCACGACCGGGGAAAGAAAATAATTGGAAAACTTCATTTTGTTTCCGGTTCCTTTCCAAGCTCGGCTTTCAGGCGCCGGGCAAACGCGCGGATCGCCTTTCCCCTGTGGGAAACGGCATTTTTCTCCTCGGGTGTAACCTCGGCAAGCGTTTTTCCATAAGGTTCGTAGTAAAAGAGAGGATCATAGCCAAATCCGCCGCTACCGTGGTATTCGGTCAGAATAGTCCCTTTGACCTCACCACGCACGGTAAAGAACTTGCCGTTTGGAAATACGCAGGCGATGGTGCTGACAAAAGAGGCGCCGCGCCGCTCGATTGGCACATTCTCCAACAGCGAGAGCAATACGCGGTTGTTTGCCCCATCGTCATGTGCGCCGACGCCGGTTTTGATTTGCGCATAGCGCGCCGAATAAACCCCCGGCTCTCCGCCGAGCGCATCTACGGTCAAACCGGAATCGTCGCCAACGCCGATATAACCGGACGTTGCCGCCGCGCGCGCTTTGATGAGCGCATTTTCTTCAAAGGTTTCTCCCGTTTCCTCAATTTCCCCGGTCAAGCCCACATCATCCAGCGAAAGGACGGTGATCTCCGGCAAGGTTTCGGCAAGCAGCGTGCGCAGTTCGCCGATTTTTTTTGGGTTGCGGGAAGCAAGCACAAGTTTCATGTTCTATCCTCAATCAAACAGAGCTTTGATAAACTCTTTCTGGTCAAACTCCTGCATATCGTCGATTTTTTCGCCAACGCCGATGAATTTGACCGGAATGCCAAGCTCCTGGCGAATGGCAAGCACAATGCCGCCCTTTGCCGTTCCGTCCATCTTGTTCAAAATCAGTCCGGTGAGAGATGCCGCGTTGCGGAACTCCTTCGCCTGCAAAATGGCATTTTGCCCGGTGGTGGCATCCAATACGAGCAGATTTTCCCGCGCAACGTCAGGCAGTTCCCTGTCGATCACGCGGTTGATCTTTGCCAATTCGTTCATCAGGTTGGTCTTGTTGTGCAGACGCCCTGCCGTATCAATGATCAACACATCGGCGTTTTGATTCTTTGCTGCATGGCAGGCATCAAAAACAACGGCGGCTGGGTCGCTGCCCTCGTTTTGATGCACCAGTTGCACCTTTGCGCGATCGCACCAAACAGCCAGTTGGTCGATCGCCGCGGCACGGAAGGTGTCCGCCGCCGCAACAATGACCTTTTTGCCGCTTTTGCGCAGGCGATTGGAGATTTTGCCAATGGCGGTGGTCTTTCCGACTCCGTTGACGCCGATGACCAGAATGACCGACGGCTTGGTGGTCAGTTTGAGCTCTTCGCCCTCACCGATCAACCCTTCCAGAATCTCGCGCAGAGTAGAGGTGATCTGCTCTTTTTCCTTCAATCTGCCGTCCTTGACGCGGGCGCGCAGCTCATCAATGATCTGTTCGGTGGTGTTGACCCCGACATCCGCCGAAATGAGCAGTTCTTCCAGCTCTTCCAAAAGGTCTTCGTCCACGCGGACGAAATGTTTGAGCAGGTTGTCAATGCCGCCGAAAATGGCGTTCTTGGTTTTTAAAATGCCCGCTTTTACCCGCGCCCAAAAGGATTTTTTCTCCTCTTTTTGACCTTCTTCGGATTGGACGGTTTCTTTCTCCGGTTGCACTTCGGATTCCGGTGTTTCTTGCACCTCGGCTTCCGGCACGACCGGCTCTTTTTCTTCTTCGGGAGCCGGCGTTTCTACCGGCTCGCCCATTTCTTGTTGTTTCTTTTTTCCGAACAGGTTAGCCAAAAATGCCATCCCAGTCTTCCCCATCCTTCTTTGAAATATCGTTGATGTTCAGCATAAGCACTTTGGAAATACCATGCTCCGGCATGGTCACGCCGTAAAGGCGATCCGCCGCCGCCATGGTTCCGCGGCGGTGCGTGATCATAATAAACTGCGTGCCGTGCGAATAGCGTTTGATGTATTGCGCCAAGCGCTCGACGTTGACCTCATCCAGCGCCGCCTCAATTTCGTCCAGAATGCAGAACGGCGTGGGATTGACCTGCAAAATGGCAAAGAAGAGCGCAACGCCTACAAACGCCTGTTCGCCGCCCGAAAGCTGCATGAGGTTTTTGATGATTTTTCCGGGAGGTGCCGCTTTGATCTCGATGCCGCTTTCCAGCACGTTTTCGGGATCGGTAAGCGAAAGCTCGGCAGAGCCGCCGCCGAAGAGCTCGGCAAATACTTTGCCGAAGTTCTCGTTGATCTTATTGAACGAATCCACAAACGCGGTGCGCATTTCGGTTTCCAACTGCCGGATGATTTCGGACAGATCCTTTCTGGAGTTTTCCAGATCGGTGATCTGTGTGTTCATGGCGTCATACCGCGCGCGCACTTCGGCATACTTGTTGACGGCGTCCAGATCGACGTGTCCGATCGAACGCAGTTTGTTTTTGCAATCAGTCTGCAAGGCCAGCATTTCCGGCCGGGTTTCTTTGGTCAGGGGCGGATAACCGAGCGCGACCGCGTCGGCGCGCGTCATTTCGTATTCGTCCCACAGGCGGGTGGCAAGTTGCTCCTGCGTGGCACGCAGGTTGCCCAACTTGTTTTCGCACTTGGTGTATTCGCGGAAGATCAATTCCTTTTGGTTCATCCGCTCACGCAGACGGCTGTTGAGGTCGTTGAGCTTTTTCTCAAACGCAAGATTACCCTCTTCCAACTGGCTCCGCTTTGCGTTCAGCTGTTCCAACAGGGTGCTGCCCGAACGATAAGCGGCGCGGGCGGCCTCGATCTCGGCGTTCTTTGCCGCGATCTCCTCGCTCTTGGCGCGGATCTTTTCGGTGTATTCGGAAAGTTCGGCGTGCAAAACCGCAATGCGCTCCTCGGATGTTTGGCGGAGCGTAGTTTCGGTTTCAATATCCTTTTGCGTTTCGCTGGTGCGAATATAGAGTTCGGTGAGTTTTCTGCCGATCTCCTCTTTTTGCAGGACGGTTTCGCCATGCTCGGCAGATTTTTCGGCACGGAAATCGGTAAACTCCCGAATGCGTGCGGCAACGGCTTTTTCCTGCGCGGTCAGGGAGGTAAGTTCTTCCTCGTATCTGGTTTGCGCTTCTTCCAACTCGCGCGTATCTTCACGCAGTTTTTCCAAAAGCGTGTCGTTGGCGTCCAGTTTTGCGCGCAACTGCTCCAAACTTGCCGCCTCGGTGGCGCGCAGAACGGCAATGAGTTCCTTTCGGTCCTCGGCGGAGTTCTTGCCGGATTCGGCGTCATCCAAGCGTTCTGCCAGTTCGGTTGCTTCTTTTTCGCGCCGGTCGGCAACGGTTTGCAATTTCTTCAATTCTTCTTCCAGACGCTTGATCTCGCCGGCCCTGGAAAGAACGCCCGAACCGGTTTTTGCGGAACCGCCGGTAAAGGAGCCGCCGACGTTGATTTGCTGGCCGTCCAGCGTGACAACGCGAACACGGTAGCCCAATGCTTTTGCCATGCTGTTGGCGTGGTCGATCCCGTCAAACACCACCGTTCTTCCCAAAAGGGAGGACAGCACGCCTTTGAACTTTGCATCGGTCTTGATCAATGTATCGGCAACACCGATATACCCTGCAAACCCTGCCGCGTCGGTCATTTCCTTGGTGGGCGTCGAGGGCTTCATAGAGGTAAGCGGGAAGAAGGTGGCACGGCCTGCCTCGCCGCGTTTGAGTGCGAACATGGCGGCTTTCGCTGTTTCTTCATCTTCCACAACGATATTTTGCAAATTTGCGCCCAGCGCAATTTCCATGGCGGTGATGAAACGATCCTCTACCGAGATGACCTGGGAAAGCGGACCGTAGATTTTTCCGCAGGGAGCGCCCGAGCGATCGGTGATCTCGCCTTTTTCGTATTGGCTCATCACAAACCGGACAGCCCCGGAATAGCCCTCAAAGTGTTCTTCCATTGCCTTCATGGTGGCAATTCTCTGCGCGACCGAGTCAACGCGCAGTTTTGCGTTTGCGCTTTCGGTTTGTGCTACGCGCAACTGCTCCGCCATTGCCTCAATCTTCTTTTCGGCGTCAGCAATGTCCGCCTCGGCATTTGCGATCTCGGCATCATATCCGGCAACGGTGCGCTCCTTGACGCCGCATTGCTCTTTGAGTTTTTCGGAGGTCTCGCGGTAGCCCTGCAATTCCTGCAAAGCGGTGGAGTTTTTGCCGGTATCGGTTTCCTTTGCGTTTTCCAAAACCGAAATGCGCACGCGGATATCGGTAGCTTCATTTTCGGCTTCCCGAATACGCGTCAATGCCTCGGCAACGGCGTTTGCAAGCGTTTCTTCCTTTTGCGCCAAGTTGTTCTGCTCGGCTGTGAGCGCCTCGCGCTCTTTTTTCTGCTCGGCAAGCGTGTTTTCCAGTTCGCCGATCTTTTTGGCGTGTCCGGTGCAGGCGTCTTGCTCGGCATGAATCGACTTTTCAACACCGGCGATAGAGCCCTGCGTTGCGGCAATCAGGTCTTTTGCGTGTGTAATGGTGGTTTCGGCAACGCGCTCGCCGCTTTCCAGGCGGTGGCATTCCTCGGTTTGCTCCTGAATCTGGCGCAACAACTGCTCGGACTCGAGCTTTCCGGTCTGTGATGCCTCAAAGAGTTTTGCATTCTGGTCTTCCAGCGTTTGAATGCCCTCCTCGGCGCTTTGCAAATCGAAGGTGGCATGATTGAATGCCTCTTCGGCGGCTTCCAGTTCGCCGTGGATCTTTTCGGTATCATAAAGCCAAATGGAAACGTCGGCGCGTT
>CAMOHW010000053.1 GCA_946615525.1 uncultured Clostridia bacterium
AGGGTTGCAAGGTCGGTGTAAAGGTATCCGGGATAGCCGCGGCGACCGGGCACCTCTTTGCGTGCGGCGGAAACCTCGCGCAATGCCTCGGCATAGTTGGTGATATCGGTCAGAATGACCAGCACGTGCATATTGCATTCAAATGCCAGATATTCGGCGGCGGTCAGTGCCATACGCGGCGTGGAAATACGCTCGATGGCGGCGTCCGACGCCAGGTTGATGAACAGCACGGTGCGGTCAAGCGCTCCGGTTTTGCGGAAGTCGGAAATGAAGAAATCGGCTTCCTCAAAGGTAA
Source organism: uncultured Clostridia bacterium (assembly GCA_946615525.1). Classification (GTDB taxonomy): domain Bacteria; phylum Bacillota; class Clostridia; order Oscillospirales; family CAG-272; genus UMGS1865. The sequence goes on from CAMOHW010000053.1 coordinate 296, forward strand.
TTCCGATAGCGGCAAACACAACGGCAAACTTTTCGTTGCTGCCAAGCACCTTTGCCTGACGGGCGATTTGTGCCGCCAGGTTGGCGTGCGGCAGACCTGAGCCGGAAAAGATGGGCAATTTTTGCCCGCGGACCAGAGTGTTCAAGCCGTCAATACTCGAAACGCCTGTTTGAATGAACTCGGAGGGATAATACCGAGCGGCAGGGTTGATCGGCGTGCCGTTGATGTCCAGCGATTTTTCGGGGATCAGTTTGGCTCCCCCGTCGATCGGCTCTCCCATACCGTTGAAGACGCGCCCCAACATATTGGCGGAAACCGGCAGTTCCACTCCGTGGCCGGAGAAACGCACCTTACTGCTGGAAAGGTTGAGTCCGGCGGCAGATTCAAACAACTGCACCAGAACATTTTTGCCGTTGACTTCCAAAACGCGGCAACGGCGAACTTCCCCGTTTGGCAGTTCGATCTCGCCCAGTTCATCATATTTTACGCCTTCGACCTGACGCACCAGCATCAACGGTCCGGCAACTTCTTCTATGGTTCTGTATTCTCTCATCATAGTCAGCTTTCCTCCCGTGCGCTCTTGATCAGGCGATCCATTTCGGAAGTGATTTGCGCCTCGATAGCGGCAAACTCGGTTTTGAAAGTACTTTCGGGAACGGATTTTGCACGGCCAATGCTCTCATGCACCGGAAGCGTTGCAATATCCTCAATGTCGGCGCCCGCCTCGATGGCGCGCTTGCCTTCGTCGGCAAACAGGAAGATCAGGCGCAACATGGCGTGCTGTTTTTCCAAGGAGGTGTAACTATCCACATCCACAAAAGCGTTCTGCTGTAAAAAGTCCTCGCGAATCGACTGTGCAACATCCAGTTTGAGGCGATCCTCCGCGGAAAGTGCATCCATACCGACCAGCTTGACGATCTCCTGCAAGTCGGCTTCTTCCTGCAACACGCGCAGGCAACGGTCAACAAGCGCCGTCCAATCCTTTGCCACATGCTCGGAGAACCATTCTTCCAGCCGCTCGCGATAGAGCGAATAGGAAGTCAGCCAGTTGATTGCCGGGAAATGGCGGCGGTAAGCAAGCGAGGAGTCCAGACCCCAGAACACCTTGACAATACGCAGAGTTGCCTGAGTGACCGGCTCGGAAATATCACCGCCCTGCGGCGATACGGCTCCGATTGCCGAAAGCGCGCCAATGCGCCCGTCCTCACCAAGGCAGACCACCTTGCCGGCGCGTTCATAGAACTGTGCCAAACGGGAGGTCAGGTAAGCGGGATAGCCCTCTTCACCCGGCATTTCTTCCAAACGGCCGGACATTTCGCGCAATGCTTCCGCCCAGCGGGAAGTAGAATCGGCAATAACGGCGACCGAATAGCCCATATCGCGGAAGTATTCGGCAATGGTAATACCGGTATAAATAGATGCCTCACGCGCGGCAACCGGCATATCTGAAGTATTGGCGATCAACACCGTGCGCTCCATCAGCGATTTTCCGGTGCGCGGGTCGGTCAGCTCCGGGAACTCGCGCAGAACGTCGGTCATTTCGTTTCCGCGCTCGCCGCAACCGATATAGACCACCAGATCAACATCACTCCATTTTGCAAGTTGGTGCTGAACCACCGTTTTGCCCGAGCCGAACGGTCCGGGAACGCAAGCGGTTCCGCCCTTTGCGATCGGGAACAGCGCGTCAATAGGGCGCTGACCGGTGATCATAGGATCGACCGGCGGCAGTTTTTCCCGATAGGGGCGAGAAACACGAACCGGCCACTTTTGCATGAGGGTGATCTCCTGCTCGGTTCCGTCGGCAAGTTTCAAATGCCCGATAGCGGCGTCAACCGCATAGTCGCCCTCGTTCAGATCCAGAATGGTTCCGGATGTCTTGGGCGGCACCAGGATCTTGTGCAGGATGACTTCGTTCTCCTGCACCGTTCCGTAAATATCTCCGGCACCAACTTTTTCTCCCGCCTTTTTGGCTGGCACAAAATGCCAGATCTTGCTGCGGTCCAGCGCCTTTTCATCAATTCCGCGGATCAAGTTGGATCCGTATTTGACACGCATGGTTTCCAACGGGCGTTGGATACCGTCAAAAATATTGGTCAGCAGTCCGGGGCCGAGTTCCACCGAAAGAGGCGAACCGGTAGATACCACGCGGTCGCCGCGCCCAAGTCCTGCAGTTTCCTCATAAACCTGGATCGACGCGCGATCTCCGTGCATTTCAATAATTTCGCCGATCAGTCGGCTCTCGCCAACATGGACCACGTCAAACAGGTTGGCCTCTCTCATTCCTTCGGCAATGACCAGAGGTCCCGATACCTTGCGAATTTTTCCTTCGACCATGTTCAGGTTATTTCCTTTCTTCGTTTTCCGTTTGCGCCGGTTCGTTGTTTTTAAACAGAATGTCTGCACCCACGGCGCGTTCCACTGCCTGGCGCAAATTGTTCATTCCATAGCCGGAAGAACCTCCCGGGGCGGGAATGGAAACAATTGCCGGCAGCGGCAAATCACGATATTTTGCCGTTTCCTCTTCCAATCGCTCGGCATAATCCTCGGTTAAGAAGATGACGCCGTATTCCTGTGAGCGCGCCATAGAGTGCAATTCCTTTGCCGCCTCGGTAACCGAGGAAACTTCGTGAACGGCAAACCCGAGCGCCATGAAACCGAGAACGGCATCCCGATTTCCGATAATTCCGATTTTATAATTCATTCAAGCGGATCCTTTCTCCGATAATTTTCGGGGATAACCCGGCTTCTACACCTGCCAAAACAATGCGCAGGTTGCGGACTTCATATTCAACGGTTGCAAGGTAGGAAAGCAGTACTTCCTCGCCAAACACAAGCCATTTTGCCTGCCGCACCGCGCCGATCCAGAAATTGTCGGCCGCGCGCTCGATTTCGGTGAGTGTGGTTGCGCTATCCATACCGGTTGCAAAAGAGGCGTAGTCGGTGTGCCCGACCGTTTCCCAAAAGAAGTCTTCTCCCTCGCCGTAAGCGGTCTCAAAGACATCCTTTTCCAACTCTCCGCCCTCGATCAGCGCATCGCGGAGCATCAGTCTTCCGGCTTCTCCGCTCTTCATACGCAACAGGCGCAGGCAGGTGAGCAGATTGGTCAGGTCAATTTTTTGCACAACGATCTGCCGCGCAAAAGCGTTTGTACCCGCGTCGGCAAGCATTGCCGCATAGCAGGCGCGATCCAAGATCAGATCCACCCATTGCGGGTTGCCGGTTTTGGAGAAGGCATCACTTGCTTCGCGTGCCGCGGATGCAAACGGCTCCTCCAACAGTTCAAACTCATTCTTTTCGGCGCAAGACAAGATCGTCGGCACCTCAAGATTTCCAAAATCAAACATCATGGGTGCGGGATCAACGCCGCGTTTGACGCATTTGATTGCCGCTTTGATGTTGTTGCAATCGTATTGCCAGCGGAAAATGCGGACAAAAGGAGCGTCCTCGGTCCCGTCCTGCACCTCGGCATACGCCCGGCGCAAACGCCAAAGGAGCGTATCTTCACGCAAAAAGGCATTGGTTTCGGGATCACGCTTGACATCTACGCCGTATTCGGCAAGCAGTTCCACACATTTTTCAATCCCGGGAGCAGCCATAAGGCGTTCCAGTTTCTCGCGCCCGATCAGTCCATTTTCCAGAGCGCTGATGCGCGCACAGGCGAACAGATAGTTTTCCATCTTATTCCGCCTTTCCCGTTACCGCGCTTCCTGCGCGAAAAGGATACGGCTGACCTCGGTTCCCAAACCCCGCCGCAACAGCGAAAAGAGCATTTCAAACGAGCAGTTGGATTCTACTTCCCCATACCGCAAAATGGCGCCGCCGCGGATATTGACGGTATCTTTTGCAAGGGTGAGTTTTTTCAAATTCGCCTGGCTGATCTTACCCGCGAGCTTTTTGGAAACGCCGGTAAGAACCGCTTTGCCGATTGCTTTTTGATCGGCAGGGTTCAATAAGATCTCGCACGAATCTGCAACCGCTTCTTCCTCGGCTCCGTAAAGCGCAAGGTTCTTCTCCTCGGTTGTAAACAGTTCTTCCACCGCCGCCGAAAGCAGACCGATGACAAGCTCGGTATATTCGGCTTTGGATTTCTTTTCAATTTCTTCAAACGCATCACGAAAAACCGATTCGATCAGCTCACTACGCGCCTCTCCAACCAAATTTCTTCCCGCCATGGCGGCAGAGGATTTGGCGCGCGCAAGCAGATCTTTGGTCTTTTGCTCGATCTCTCGGGCATTTGCGGCGCGGATAACGGCAACTTTTTCTTCATATCCTGCCAAGATCCGGTTGCAGTCTTCTTGCGCCGACGCAAGAATGCCGTTCGCCGACTCGTTTGCCGCGGCGATAATTTTTTCTGTAATGCGATTCAATCCGTTCGTAGCCAACGGTGTTTCTCCTTTCTGTTGTGCTTTTTTGAGTAATGTTCAGAAAGAATGCACCAAAATCAAACTTTGAAGAACAGGATCATCAACAGCGAAACAAGCACTGCAAAAATGGCGTAGGTTTCTACCAGAGAAGCCGAAATAATGGCTTTACCGGTTGCTTCCGGACGCTTTGCAAGCACCTTGATACCCGAAGCGGCAACTTCGCCCTGCTTGATTGCAGAAAACAGACCGCCGAACGCGATGGGCAGTGCGGCAACGAACAGATAAGCACCCTGTGCAGAGGTAAGCGTAACAACGCTGCCGGAAAGCAGACCCATTTTGAAAATGATCATAAACGAGGTGACCAGACCGTAAATACCCTGCGTCATGGGGAGTGCCTGCAACAGGAATGCTTTACCGAATTTGTTGGGGTCTTCGCTGATCAGTCCGCTGGTTGCTTTTGCTACCAAATTGACGCCTTTTGCAGAACCGATGCCGGCAAACAGCGTTGCAAACGCCGCGCCGAGGTAAGCCAGGTTGTTACCAGAAAAAATTTGTTCCCAGATGTTCATTGTTCAAATCTCCTTATACATGGTTTTTATAGTTTTTAATTTGAATCCTGTGGAATGTCTTCCGAATATTCCTCCGCCGGAAGTGCGGGATTGAACGGCTCTCCGCCGTCCTCATAGAACTTGCCGAAGAACTCGATATATTGAAGTCTTGCGGTGTGAACAAAGGTGCCGAGAATGTTGATGGCAATGTTGAGCCCGTGACCTGCGATCAGAATGATCAGCATCAGCAAAAATCCGATCGGACCTTTGGAGCCCATTGCGGTGATCATATTAATGACCTTTGCAATGACGCCGGCAACCAGGCCAAGCGCAAGGACACGCGAATAGGAGAGCAGGTCGGAAGCATAACTGATCAGACCGTAAAGCCCCCCAAGACCTTTGAGCAACCATTGGAAGAAGGATTTTTGCCCCACGCCGTTGAGAAGCAGGATCATTGCCGCTCCGGCGGCCGCCACTCCGGCGGAAACACCCGAGGGGATCAGCCCCGGTTTTACAATTCCGAGCGCAAGCATACCAAGTCCGGCAAACAACACCCAATAGGGCAAAATGGTGCAAATTGCTTCCAACGCGTGTTTCTCTTTGCAAAGAACATAGAACTTGATCGCCATACCGGCAATGAGATGAACGGCACCGATACCAAGCGAAATGACCAAAAAGGTCATGGGATCGTCCAGCGGGTTAAACCACAATCCGGAGGCAAAAATATGTCCGGCGGTGGAATCGACGGCGTTGGGAGCGACCTGTTCCATAATTGCAATGGGAAGGTTGCCAAACCAACCGCCGAACAGCACACCCATAATGGCACAGGAAATACCGCAGAAGCCGAACATCAAAAGCATCCGCTTCATTGGGGCGCGCGGGTTGAGCACCTTGATGCCCACAAA
>CAMOHW010000054.1 GCA_946615525.1 uncultured Clostridia bacterium
TTTGAGTGTGTAGATCTTGACAAGCCCCGAGGCAACGATTTGCGCCACGATCAAGAGAACGAGCAACCCGGCAAGAACGGCAGTCGCAACGGTTTGCCGGTGCAAAGCGGTCTTCTCTTTTTTGGCGGTTGCGGAAAGTTCGGGTTTCATTTTGCCCAGGTCCTCCTTTCTCTGTTATCTTGCACGGCGACGGCGCACCAGCACGAAAATGCCAAGCCCTAAAGCAACGGTTGCCGGAATGAGCGCCAGCACGATCGCCGCGGTGCGGTTTCCGCTTGCGGTGTAAAAATCACTGCCCATATTGGTTTTGTGCAACGGCTCCGAATCAAAGCCGACCGAAAGCGCCTCGCGGGACATTCCGTTCATAATTTCCAGGAGCAGATCGTTGTTTCCATAGGCGCTGGAACAAAGCAGGGCGTCGTCGGCAAAATCGGTGGAGCCGAACACGCAGAGCATGGAGTTGTTGGTGATGCGTTTGCTTTGTCCGGTAACGCGGTCGATCTCTTTGAGCGAATCCTCGCGGAAGGTGATGGTCGCCAAAGCGTAATCGCCGCGCGCGTCTGTTACTCCGGGCAAAACTTCTCCGTTCGTTCCAACCACCTCGGCATAAGTCAGGCGATCGGCGCCGGTGGAACTGAATATTTTATAAATGGAACGCACTTCGTTATTTTTGGCGTATCTTCCGTATTCGTAGCGCGCCGTATTGTTTTCGGATTTCAGCGAGATCTCCAACGAATAGGTGGGGGAAAGTTCCAACGGAGCCGCATTCGGGAAAACGATGGCGGGGGAAGAACCCTGCGCGCGCATCTTTTTGGTAATGGAAGCGCCCATGCCGGCGATCTCATATTCGGCAAGGACCGCTCTGCCCGCGTTTCCGTCAATCGAATCCATGGGGGAAACCACGCGGTAATTGCCCAGCGTTTCCAACTCGTCCTCCGGATTTTGATACCGGGAGAAACGAATGCCCCACTCCTCCAAAAAGGTTTCCAGGTTGGTCAAGGTCGGCGTTTGCGGATCGGCAAACAAAAGCAGCGAATTGGCTTTTCGCAAATAGACATCCAGCTTGCCCAACTCGCCTGCCTCGCCCGAAAGATAGTTGCCGGAAGAAAAATCGGTTTGCGGATCAAAAATCAGGATCATCCGGCATTCTTCGGGAATCTCCTCGGTTGCAAGGTTCAGCATTTGGATTTGGAATCCGGCGCCTTTGACCGTGTTCAAAAGCGCGGTGTGAGAACCCTCCTCGGCAAGCGCTCCGCCATGATTGGTGACAACACAGCAAACCGGTGCCTCCACCCGCGTAATGGCGCGAATGGTTTTGACAAAGGTTTTTTCGCCGTTGTATGCCCAGGGGGTTTCCGAATTGGTGTCCGAATAGGTATAAAAACTATCCATCCCCAAAATACGGGATTCCGATCCGCTGGCAACAATGACATCCGTTTGATAAATACTGGAATAGGAGTTGATGCGATAGCGGTCCACCGAAGAAGGATTGGACCAGACATCTACCGTTTTGAGGTCGATAAAGGAGGAGAACTTTTTGGCAAGAGCGCGTGCGGTGTAGTAAATATAGCGCATCTGCTCATTTTGCACCAGAAGATCCGGATCCGCGCAAAACAGAATGGTCACCTTTTCCTCTTGCTCTCCGTCTTTGTAAAGTTCTTTTGCCTCGGCAACGGTCTGCTTCATCAAATTGACGGTTTCGTCATTGAGGCGATACATGGACTCGTTGGTCAAATCCCAGAAAAGCAGGCGACCGCCGAACAGAGCCGAAGCGCCAATATTCAAAAGGACGACCGCGACCAGCACTGCCGCCGTAATTGCAAGCGCCAAAGCGCCGCGACGAGATGAATGGGGAAAGCGCATTGTTTGCGATCCTCCTTTCCTGTTGTTTTCAATCATGTTTGCGCCGTAACAATACCGGAACGGCAACCGCCGCAACGATTACGGCGGGGGTCAACGTCAGGGCAAGCGTCCAGCCCAGTCGCTGGGCGCGGGAAAGCCCGTGCATGACCGACGACGGGAAGGCGACCGACGCAAGACCGCCCACATTTGCCTGCCCGCTCATAGTTTCGGTCAGGCGCAAAAGCACATCCGCGTTTCCGTAGGCACCGGGCTGCATCCACTGCTCGGTAGCGTAATTGACCGAAAAGACGACTGCCACACGCGAAACACCGCCCGAAAGCGTTTGCTCGCTATAACCCAGCAGCCCTACGGGAGTGGTATCCACCGCTTTACCGTTTGCAAAAGCAACGGCGTTGTTGCCGCTGGTGTAAACGACGGAAGCCCGGCGATCATCCTTTTGATAACTGCCGTCCTCTGCGGGAAGAAAGCCGGAAGCCACGCGGAAGCCGCTGGCGTTGGAAAAAATCGGCTCGTGCGAAATGCCGCTCGTCAGCTCCCCTGCCGTTCCCTTGGTGTTGGCTTTACCGGCAATGGTGTAACCGTCCGAGGTCAGAGAGCCCATCTCGTCCCGGATCATATAGCGATAATTTGCCGATTCTCCGGATGCGTAGCAAGGAGCAATGCCCCACTCCGCAAGGTAGGAATCCAAATTGGGCAAATTGGGCGTGCGGTTTTCCAAAAAAACCAAAAGCGCGTGACCGGGGACCGAAAGAAACTCGTCCAGGATCTCTTTTTCGGAGATCTCCGAAATGGCGTTCTTTTGCGCCAGGTCATTGTTCGGGTTGAAACAAACGATCAGACTACATTCCGCCGGAATGACCGACTGCGTCAGGTCGATATAGTCCAAACGGTAGCCGGCGTCATCCAACAAATACAGAATCTCGTAGTCGTAATACACCTCGCCGTGGTTGTTGGTCAGGCAGGCGACCGGCGACGAGGGAGCCGCCGCGCGCAAAATTGCCGCGGCAAGTTTTTTCTCGCCGGCATACGCCGTAGGCGAAGAAGAGTTGCCGCTCTCCCATTGGAAAAACTCCCGGGCGGAATAGGTGCGGTGATAAGCGCCGCAGGTAACGATCACACTGGTTGTTTGCAGAGTGATCTCGGTTTCTGTTTCGGCCCCGGTTTCCGGATCAATGGTGGTGGAAGTCAAATATCCCGCAACGCTTTCGGGATCCAGAAAAATATCGTGATAAACCAGTTGGATGCGCCCCTCGCGCGCGGCAAACTCCTTTGCCGTTGCGTAGAGATAGGAGATGAGTTCTCCGGCTTCCAATTTCTCGGGACGATCGCAAAAGTGGATCTGCACCGTTGCGGGCGCGTCGGCAGTACCCGCGGCATCCAGCGCCGTTTTGACCAGCGCCACCGACTTTTCGCCAACCGGGAAGGTCTGCTCGGAATGCAGGTCCACCGCCCAGCCGTAGCGTGACGCAAGCGTTCCCACCAGCGTATTGGCAAGCAGGACGCAGACCAGCAGGAGCACGGTCAAAAGCAGGGAGATTCCCCCGTATTTTGCCCTTCGATTTTTGAAAAATTGCTTTTTCATGTCGTGTGTTCCCCTTCTCTTAACCCCAACGGCGTTTCTCGTAAATGCGGATCGTCAGGAACAGGAACACAAACGCGAGCGAAAGATAATAGAAGATAGCGGCAAAATCAAAGATCCCGTTGGTAAAACTCCCGAATCTGCCAAGCACCGAGATCCAGTTCAGCACTGCGCGGATCCAGGCAAAGCGGATCCAGGGCTGCCCGTCGGCATCGGTGATTCCGGTCAAAAGCCCGATGAGCGTCATTGCGCCGATGACCGCGATGGAAATAACCGCCGCGGAAAGTTGATTTTCGGTAAGCGAGGAAATAAAGGTACCTACGGCAATCAGAGCCGCGCCCACCAAAAGGAGCGCGATCAGCCCGCCGAAGATCTCGCCGGTCACCGGTCCGAGGGTGGATTGGAACAGTTCGGCTTCATCAGCACGCTCGGCAGAGGCGATGACATAAAGCGGGATAAAATTGATGACCGAGGCAAGCACTCCGGCACCAAAAACGGTCAAAGCGGCAAAATACTTGCCCAAAACCATGCCGGTAAGCGTGACGGGCGCAGTGAGCAGGAGTTGCTCGGTGCGCAGTTTTTTCTCCTCGGCAAACAGGCGCATGGTCAAAAGCGGGATCAAAATAGTCAGAGCGCCCACCAACAGGGTAAAATAACTTGCCGTACTGTAAGTGGCGTTTCCCAAAACGGTAAAGTAAAACAACACCGCCGCGCTGACCAGAAAAACGCCGAGATAGATATACCCAATGGGATTGATGAAATAGGAACGGAGTTCCTTGCGATAAATGGCTCTCATTGCGTTTTTCCTTTCTTTTAATCTTCTTCCGATTTTTCGGCGGCGGCTTCTTTCCGGCGGCGGGCAGCTTCTTCATAAAGCGCCTCGCCAAGCGTTTGCTCCGCCGTTTCTTTTCCCTTGCGGGTTTTGCGGGCGGAACGCGGAGCGCGTTTGGCTCCACTCTGCTCGGAAGAATCAACAACCGAGAGGAAGACATCTTCCAGGTCAACGCCCGATGCTTCCAGACCAACAAGCGCCCAGCCGCGCTCGGCAAGCAGATAGAACAACTTTTTGCGAATATCAACGCCCTGTTCGGTTTCCACCGCATAAACGGACGCGTCACCGTCCCGCTCGGGCAATGCCTCGGCGCGAAGAATGCCGGGCATATCCAAAAGAGTCTGCAACACCGTTGCCTGCGGTCCGCAGATCTTGGCGCGGAAGCGGCGATTGCCGGAAACGACATTTGCAATGCGCTCGGTCTTTTCGTTGGCAACAATGCGCCCTTGATTGATGATGACGATACGATCGCAAACCGCCTGCACCTCGGAGAGCAGATGGGTGGAAAGAATGACGGTATGCGCCTTGCCCAAACCGCGGATCAGGTTGCGCACTTCAATGATCTGTTTGGGATCCAATCCCACCGTGGGCTCGTCAAAAATCATGACCTTCGGGTCGCCCACCATTGCCTGTGCAATGCCCACGCGCTGGCGATAGCCCTTGGAGAGGTGACGGATCAGCCGTCCGGAAACCTCGCCCAGGCGCACGGTATCGCAGATCTCTTTCAAGTGTTTTTCACGATCCATACGGCAGCCTTTGAGCTCATAGCAAAAGTTCAGGTATTCCCAAACCGTCATATCGAGATACAGCGGCGGCTGTTCGGGCAAATAGCCGATCATCTTTTTGGCTTGCAACGGATCGCTCAAAATATCCACTCCGCCGATCAGCGCCTTGCCCGAAGTAGAGGAAAGGTAACCGGTGAGAATGTTCATTGCCGTGCTTTTTCCGGCGCCGTTCGGGCCCAAAAGACCAACGATCTCGCCTTTTTCGGCGGTAAAGCTGACATCGTCCAATGCACAAACGGAACCGTAATTTTTCGTCAAATGCTCAATCCGAATCATGTTTTGCTCCCTTTTTGGTGGATTTTGCCGCACGCGGCGGAATTCGGTGTGTTCTTGATTCTTCCCGTTTTTGCCCGTCTTTTTGCAACCGGCGCAAAAACTTCCAACTCTGTAAATTCATATTATATCATATAAATATGAACATAACATGAATTTGCCCAAAAAAACGCGGCGATTTCCCTTTTTGCGAAAAAAACGGCGCTCTTGTATAAATCCGCGCCGAACGGTAAAAAATGAAACCGGAGACAAAAATCCTTTGCTATCCGAAAACTTCATGCCAAAAAAAGGAGCAGTTATTATGCCGAAAATGAATTCGCAAATGCCGAAAAAAGAACCGCAGGAATCCAAATTTTCCGAAAAATTGCGTTCTCTGCATGTCAATCGTGCAGTTTTTCTCACCGTCATCATCATTCTGGTCACGCTGTCGGTCATTCTGATGATCACCGCCATTACCAACCGCGCGCGCAAGCAGCAAACGCAGGATGTTTTGAAACCGGTGGACAATACGCAAACCGACAACGGTCAAAGCACCCCCAAGGACAACACGCCCACCGATACCCAGAAGCCGCCCGAAAACGAACCCAAGACCGATCCACCCAAGCCCACGGTCCCCACGCTCTCCCTGCCGGTTGACAACAGCACCCTCTTGCAGACGCACAGCGTAGAGATCCAGGTCTTCTCGCGCACCATGCAGGATTTTCGCGTGCATACCGGAATTGACCTGGCAACCGAGGCGGACGCCCCGGTGCTT
>CAMOHW010000055.1 GCA_946615525.1 uncultured Clostridia bacterium
GGCTACGGCTTGACCTATGAAAAAATTATGGATCGCCTGGGCGACCTGAAACCGAAAGAATGATTTGAAAAAGGAGATTTTGCCTTGAAACTTTCCACCATTCTGAACAGCAAACAGCCCACCCTTTCCTTTGAAGTGTTCCCTCCCAAAAAGGACACCGATTTTGCCGATGTGGAAGCCGCTGTGCGTGACATTGCCAAATTGCGCCCCACCTTTATGAGCGTGACCTACGGCGCAGGCGGCAGCACCAACCGCGCAACGCTTGCCATTGCCGAGGAGATCCATCGCGATTTGCAAGTCCCGACTTTGGCGCACCTGACCTGCGTTGGCGCCTCGAAAGAGTCGATCACACAACAAATCCTGGCACTCCACGCCGCGGGAATCGAAAATGTGATGGCTCTGCGCGGCGACCTGCCTTCTGATCTGCCGATTGCAAAAGAATACCCTCATGCCGCAGACCTGGTGCGGGAATTGCGCCAAAGCGGATATGATTTTTGCATTGGCGGCGCCTGCTATCCGGAAGTTCACCCCGAAAGTGCCGACCAAAAAGCCGACATCCGCTACCTGAAAGAAAAGGTGGACGCCGGGTGCGACTTTTTGACCACCCAAATGTTTTTTGATAACCACCTGCTCTACAATTTCCTTTACAAGATCCGCGAGGCAGGCATTTCGGTCCCGGTGGTTGCCGGCATTATGCCCATCACCAACGCGGGGCAGATCCGCCGCGCCATCAAGTTGTCCAGTGCAACCATTCCCCAGCGTTTTCGCGCCCTGGTGGATCGCTTTGGCGAAGATCCCGACGCCATGAAACAGGCGGGGATCGCCTACGCTACCGACCAGATCATTGATCTGTTGGCAAACGGAATTGACCACATTCATGTTTACTCTATGAACAAGCCCGATGTTGCCGCCACCATTCAGCGCAACCTTTCGGCAATTTTGAAACGATGAGCGCTCTTTGGACCATTCCCACCCTGCCTGCGCCTGACCGAAACCTGATCTTGCGCTATGCGCGCGGCACACACGCCGCCGGAGTGGACGCGCTTTTGGACGAGGTGATTTGCGAAGGAACTCCCGCCCTCAAACCCAAACTCTGTTTTGCGGTTTTGCCGGTATCTTTGACAGGGGATACGGTTATTTTCGATACCGTATCGGTGCGAAGCCGCGGACTTGCGGCATTTCTTGCCGGGGCTGACCACGCGGTTTTGTTTGCCGCAACGGTGGGGCCTGACGCCGATCGTCTGATCTCCCGCGCGGGAGCGACTTCACCTGTCCGCGCGCTTCTTTTGGACGCTTTTTTCACCGAACGGGTGGAAGCACTTTGTGACCTTTTTACAGCACAATACACCAAGCCGGACGATCGGTTCAGCCCGGGATATGACGATCTGCCCTTGGATTTTCAAAAAACCATGTTCTCGCTTTTGGATTGCCCTCGTAAAATCGGGTTGACCCTGGGCGAAAGTCTTTTGATGATGCCAACCAAATCGGTTACGGCAATCATTGGTATTTAGGAGGGAGCCCTTTGAAAGTAAAAGAATATCTCCAATCGCATTTTCTGCTTCTGGACGGCGGCATGGGAACGCTCCTGCAGGAAAAGGGGCTTGCCGTTGGTGAACGCCCCGAACTCTGGAACCTGACCCATCCCGACGAGATCCGAAGCATTCACTCCGCATATTTGAACGCCGGCGCCAATGTGGTGTATGCCAACACCTTCGGGGCAAATCCGCTCCATTTCGGCGAAAAAGAGCTGGATGCGGTCATCGGGTCCGCCATTCGTCTGGCACGGGAAGCGACGGAGCAAGCAAGCACAAAGCAACCCAAATTCGTTGCCCTGGATATTGGCCCCACCGGACGGTTGCTCAAACCGCTGGGAGATTTGGATTTCGAAGACGCGGTTGCGCTTTTTGCCACCCAGGTGCGGCTCGGCGTGCGTCACGGCGCCGACCTGATCGTCATTGAAACCATGAGCGACGCCTACGAAACCAAAGCCGCTCTGCTTGCCGCAAAAGAGAACAGTGATCTGCCGGTCTTTGTGACCAACGCCTACGGCGGCGACGGAAAACTGATGACCGGAGCCGACCCCGACGCCATGGTCGCCCTTTTGGAAGGACTGGGAGCCGACGCCGTCGGCGTCAACTGCTCGGAAGGTCCTGCGGGGCTTTTGCCGATCGTCAAACGATACTTGGAAGTTTCCTCCCTGCCCGTCATCTGCAAACCAAATGCCGGTTTGCCGCGCATGGAGAACGGGAAAACGGTCTATGACCTTTCCCCTGCCGAATTTGCCGCCTTGATGCGGCAGGCGGCAGAGTCCGGCGTTCGGATCCTGGGCGGTTGTTGCGGCACAACGCCGGAACATATCCGCGCGCTTTCCGAAGCGATCAAGGACCTCTCTCCGCTGCCTGTCACCCCCAAAAACCGTGCCACGGTATCTTCCTACACCCATGCGGTCGTTTTTGGTGAGCGTCCGATCCTGATTGGCGAGCGCATCAATCCCACCGGCAAAAAACGCCTGAAAGAAGCTTTGCGCGCACATGACTTGGATTATATCCTGAACGAAGGGATCAATCAACAGGAAGCCGGGGCCGATGTTCTGGATGTCAATGTCGGCTTGCCCGAACTGGATGAATGTGAAACGCTTGTAGAGGTAGTAACCGCCCTGCAAGGCGTTACCGATGCGCCCCTGCAACTGGACACCGCCGACCCTGCCGCTATGGAGGCCGCATTGCGGCGCTACAACGGCAAAGCCCTTATCAATTCGGTCAACGGCAAGGAAAGAGTCATGCGCGCGGTCTTCCCGCTGGTCAAAAAATACGGTGGCGTTGTCGTTGCGCTGACATTGGATGAGGACGGCATTCCCGAAACGGCGGAAGGGCGGCTTGCCATTGCCAAAAAAATCCTTTCGGTGGGTGCCGAATACGGTCTTTCCAAAAAGGATTTCCTGTTTGATCCGCTTGCCCTGACCATTAGCGCCGACCGTTTTGCCGCCAAGACCACTTTGGAGTCGGTTGCCGCCATTTCCAAACTGGGTTGCTATACCTCGCTGGGCGTTTCCAACATTTCTTTCGGACTGCCGGCAAGGGACACGATCAACAGCACTTTTTTTGCCCTCGCCCTGCAAAACGGGCTTTGCGCCGCCATTCTCAATCCGCTTTCCCCGGCAATGATGGGCACCTACCGCGCCTACCTTGCCCTGAAAGGAGAGGATCCCGATTGCGCCGCATATCTTGCATTTGCAAAAACGCTACCCGCAACGGTAACTCCGGTAGCGGCAACCGCGGAAGGACAACCTGCCGAAAAGCAAACCACAGCTACTCTTTCGGGTGCGATTGTTGCCGGCTTGCGGGAACGCGCCGCTGCGCTGGCAGGTCAACTGCTTGCCGAGCGCGAACCGCTGGAGATCATCAATCAAGAGATCATTCCCGCGCTGGATGAAGTCGGTCACGGTTTTGAAGAAAAGCGCGTTTACCTGCCCCAACTTTTAATGAGCGCCGAGGCGGCCGGCGCGGCGTTTGAAAAAATCCGCTCTGCGGCAAAGACATCCAATGCCGAAAAAAGCAAGCGATTCCCCATTGTGCTTGCCACAGTTGCCGGGGATATTCACGACATTGGCAAAAACATTGTGCGCCTGCTTTTGGAAAACTACGGATTTGATGTTTCCGACCTGGGGCGGGATGTTCCCGCCGAGCGCATCGTTGCCGAAACGGTCAAATTGCACGCGCCCCTGGTAGGGTTGAGTGCCCTGATGACCACCACCGTTCCGGCAATGGCAAAAACCATTGAGGAACTGCGAAAAAGCGCCCCGTGGTGCCGTGTAATGGTGGGCGGCGCGGTTTTGACCGCCGAATACGCCGCACAAATCGGTGCCGATTCCTACTCGCCGGATGCGATGGGAGCCGTGCGCTATGCCGAACAACTGGAAAAAGAATTACAATAATCCCCAAAAAATCAAAAGCGCCGGGCGGCAATGCCGTCCGGCGCTTTTTTGTTTGATTCACTTCAAATGTTTGTATTGCGTTTGGGGCAAATAATGCTCAAAAATGACCACATCGAATTTCTTTTCAGTGGCTTCATCGTGGCTGGTCCACGCAACGCGCGTGGCTCCCAACAGCTCGGCAAATCGAACGCCAAGCGTCTTTTTTCCAATCCTGTATGCAATGAAGTTGGGTCGGGCAATCACGTTCATCGCCGTGGTGCCCAGCAAAAAACTGACCAGTCGCGATTTGCCGTGTTTGCGGTAGTGCTTGGGCGGTTGCGCCAGCTGTCCGCGGTAAATCTCCGGCGCGTGCTTGCGGAACCAGGCAACAATGGTGGGGTCAAAGCTTTCAACGCAATACTCCCCGGCATATCCGCGCAGAGCGGCAAGCGTTTTTTCGCAAAGCTCTTCGTTACGCCGTCCGGTCTTCAGCTCCACAATCATCGGCGTTTTGCCGCCAACCGTTGCAAGGACTTCGTCAAACAGCGGGATCTTCTCGTCTGTTCCGCAAAGGCGCAATTCCTGCAATTCGGCATAATCCAGTTCGTCCACCCGCTTGGAAACACCGCAAACGCGATCCAGGGTGTCGTCATGGAAGACAACGACCTGCCCATCTCGGCTGAGTTGCACATCCAATTCCATTCCGTATCCGGCTTCCACTGCTTTTGCAAACGCGAAAAGAGAGTTTTCGGGAATGCTCTGATCTTTTTGGTAAAGCCCGCGGTGGGCAATGTTTTTGCCGAAAAAAGGGGCTTTTTTCTTGTTATCCGGACGCGCAGGAGCAAAAATAGCGAATGCCGCCGCGCACAAAACGGCAAGAACAATCAAAACAATCCAAATCCACATAAATTATCAATCTCCGTCAATGGCTTCTAATCCGTGCGCGTTGGCAACCTTTTTTGCCTTGATATTCTTAACGAGCAAAACGAATACCGCGCAGCTGAGTGCGAACAGGATGGCGCAGTAAACCGGAAGCGCACTCCACTTACTGCTTGCTTTGAATACCAGACCCAACAGCACCGGGGTAATGGTTTGCGCAGCCATGCTGGAAGCATAATAGAAACCGGTGAACTTGCCGATCTTTTTGTTGGAGCAAAGTTCCACTACCATAGGGAAAGAGCAGTTATGCACCAGCGCCATACCAAAGCCCTTGATGACCCAGACGGCAAAGAGCAATGCCGGGAAAGAATACTCCCCGTTTTCCCCTACAGCATTTCCGGTTGGTTTGACAAAGCACATCACCAAAAGGGCGAGAATGGTAATGCCAAGTCCTGTGGAAATGGTCCATTTTCTGCCGATCTTATCGGCGATCATGCCCGCGGTTGCAAAACCGACAACGCTTGCGACACCGCCCAGAATGGTAAGCAACATGGTGGCACTAGACGCTGACTTCAAATAGTAAATAACATAGTTGCCAATATAAGTCCCAATGGCATTATCCGCCATGAACCACAAAAACTCGGCGCCCAGAATGGCAAACAGCATCCGGCGGTTGGCTTTGGACATCGGCGCGTCGTCGTTGACCGGATTTTCAATGGCGGCAAGCGCCTCTCCGGCATCCATTTCGTCTTTGAGTTCGGCGGCAAGTTTGTTTTCCCGAATGGTGAAAAACAGGATGAATGCCGAAATGACCATCAACACCGAGGCAACCACAAACGGGATCTCAATGATCCAGAGTTTTCTTGCATCATCGGGAGCATTGATGTACTTGGAAAGCACCAGAAAGATCCCCAAAACGGTGGCAAACGCGCCGCCGAGATACCCCATAATGTTGATCAATCCATTGGCTTTTGCGCGCAGAGGTTTGGGCGTGATATCCGGCATGAGAGAAACGGCGGGGTTGCGGGAGATCATCATAAAGATCAATACAATCGCCATCATGGCGATCATACCGCCGATCTTGTTGTAATGGAAGAACAACGGAATAAAGGGGAACGCAATAGCGGAAACCATTGTGCCTACCAAAATATAGGGCATCCGCTTGCCGATGGGTGTTTTGGTTTTGTCCGAAAGCGATCCGAAAATAGGCAGTAGGATG
>CAMOHW010000056.1 GCA_946615525.1 uncultured Clostridia bacterium
TGTTGATCTTCCGCATCCCCTACCCGGCTTTGATCGCCACCATTATCGGAATTACCAATATTATTCCCATTATCGGCCCCATCTTCGGCGCCGTTCCCTCGGCATTGATCGTTGCCTTTGAGCAACCTGCCAAAGTTTTACCTTTATTGTTGCTGATCTTGATCATTCAACAGATCGACGGAAACATCATCGGCCCCAAGATCCTGGGTAGAAGCAATGGTGTCAGTTCGCTTTGCGTTTTGGTAGCCGTTATGACAATGGGCAGGATTTGGGGACTTTGGGGAATGCTGATCGGTGTTCCTCTGTTTGCGACCGTTCTGGATCTTTTGGATACGTTCTGCAAAGATCGCCTGCGCACAAAGGGATTGCCGACGACAACAGAAAACTATTACCCGCCGGATAGCCCCTTGGATCCCGCAACCGATATGCAAAGCGGATCTGAACGGAGCCTGCGCAAATGGGAATCCATGGTCCTCCGTTTGCAAAACAGAAAAGCCGAGGGCAAAAAGCTTTCAGCCGCAAACCGGTTGATCGTTTGGCTCTATGAAAAAGGAAGAAAGTTCTCTATTATTCCAAAAATCTCCGCCGAATCGCTGGCACAATTCGCCGCCGAGGAAGCAATTCGCGCCGAAGCGATCGACATAAAGAAGGAAAAACATTCCGAAACCGAACAATAATTTTTCTTGCATAGCAAAAGGATTCCGCCCGGAAGATCCGTTTTCGGGTGGCTTCCTTTTGCTAGCAACGGATGATTAATACCCCAGGAGGCACTTACCAATGGCAGAAACCACAAAAAAAGGCGGTATCTCGGTTCAAACCGAGCATATCTTCCCGGTCATTAAAAAATGGTTGTATTCTGAAAAAGACATTTTCCTGCGCGAAATTGTTTCCAACGCGGCGGACGCGGTTACAAAACTGCGCCGGCTATCCTCGCTCGGTCAATATGAGGACTATGGCGAGACCTACCGCATTGATGTCGTTTTGGATCGCGAGGCGGGAACGCTGACCGTTACCGACAACGGGATCGGTATGACCGAAGAGGAACTTGACCGCTACATTTGCCAAATCGCCCTTTCCGGCGCTTTGGAGTTCGTTCAAAAATACGAGGGCGAAAACCAATCAAACGGCATTATCGGACATTTTGGTCTTGGCTTCTATTCCGCTTTTATGGTCAGCGAATCGGTGGAACTGCAAACAAAATCCTATACCGACGCGCCTGCTGTTCATTGGGTTTGCTCCGAAGCCGGAGAATATGAGATCTCCAACGGAGAACGCAAAGAACACGGAACTTCCGTCATCATGCACATTTCCGATGAGGAAAAAGAATATCTGGACGCAAACAAGTTGAAGGATATTTTGGATAAATACTGCTCCTTTATGCCGGTGGAGATCTATTTCTCGGATGCAGGCGAAAAGCCGGAGAAAAAAGACAAAGAGCCGGAGCCGCCAAAGCCCCTCAATGATACCACGCCGCTTTGGTTGAAGAACCCCTCCGACTGCACGCCGGAAGAATATAAAGAGTTTTACCGTAAGGTTTTCCGCGATTTCCGCGAACCGCTCTTCTGGATCCACATCAACGCCGATTATCCGCTGAACTTCCGCGGCATTCTCTTCTTCCCCAAACTGACAAACGAATATGAATCCCTGGAAGGGCAGGTCAAACTGTATTATAATCAAGTCTTTGTTGCCGATAATATCAAAGAGGTCATCCCCGAGTATCTTTTGATGCTCAAAGGCGTTTTGGATTGCCCGGAGCTTCCCTTGAACGTTTCGCGCAGTTATTTGCAAAACAACACCTATGTTTCCAAGGTTTCGGCGCACATCGTAAAAAAGGTTGCCGACAAGCTGAACAGTCTTTGCAATACCGAACGCGAAGAATACGAGAAGGTTTGGACGGATATTCGCACCTTTGTAGAATACGCTTGTATGCGCGACCGCAAGTTTTATGATCGCGTACAGGATTCACTTTTGCTGGAATTGACCGACGGAAAGTTTTTGACGATCAAAGATTATTTGGAAACCGCAAAAGAAAAGCACGAAAACAAGGTTTACTACACTTCGGATAAGGCTGCGCAAGCACAGTATATTTCCATGTTTGAGGCAGAAGGTATTTCGGTAGCGGTATTTGAAAAGCCGTTGGATACGCAATTCCTTTCCTATTTGGAAAACTATGATCCCAATGTCAAATACCTACGGATTGACGCCGATATTGCAGGCGCCCTGAAAGGCGAAGAATCCGCCGCTGAAAATCAGGCGTTGAAAGACTTGTTTGTCAAAGTTTCCGGCAACGAAAAATTAAAAGTTTCCTTTGCCTCCCTCAAAGACGCCGGAGTCCCCTTGCTTTTGACTGTCAGCGAGGAATCCCGCAGAATGGAAGAAATGATGAAGATGTATTCCATGAGCGGTATGGGCGGCTTGGGCGCTTTCCCCGCCGACGAAACGCTGACGGTAAACACCGCCTCACCGTTGATCGCAAAACTTTCGGCATTGGAAGGCGAAAAGCAAGAAAAAACCGCCGCTTACCTCTACCGCCTTGCTCTACTTTCCCAGCGCAAACTCTCCGGCGAAGAACTGAAACAGTTCCTTGCCGACGGCTATGCGATTTTGGATTTGATTTGAAACAAAACGCCCCAAAAACGGAGGAATCGCAGATGGATTACCGTAAAGAATATGAAAGATGGCTCCAAGAGCCCGCTGTGACCGAAGCGGAAAAAGAAGAACTCCGCTCGATCGCAAACAATGAAGAAGAAATTGCATTCCGCTTTTCCGCCCCGCTCGCCTTTGGTACCGGCGGACTCCGCGGCACTATGAAACCCGGATTGAATGCAATGAACACGCATACCGTTGCGCACGCAACGCAGGGGCTTGCCAACTTGATTTTGAATGAAAAGCGCGAAAAAGACGGCGTTGTCATCTCCTATGACTGCCGCAACAATTCCCTTCTGTTTGCCCAAACCGCCGCAGGCGTTCTGGCCGCAAACGGCATTCGCGTTTATCTGTTTGACAATATGCGCCCCACTCCCGAACTCTCCTTTGCCGTTCGGGAACTTGGCTGTGTCGCCGGCATCAATATTACCGCTTCTCACAACCCCAAGCAGTATAATGGCTACAAGGCATACTGGGATGACGGCGGGCAACTGCCGCCCGAACACGCCGATACCGTTGCCGCCGCGATTGCAAAGCTGGATATCTTCCGCGACATTCGCCAAATCCCGGTAGAAGAGGCGCTCCAATCCGGCATTTTGACAATGGTTGGAAAAGATCTTGACGAAAAATACCTTGCCGCTGTCCTCGCCCAAGCAGTCAATCCGCAAGCGGTAACAGCCGTTGCCGAGGATTTGAAGATCGTTTATACGCCTTTACACGGCACCGGATACCGTCTGGTACCCGAAATGATGCGCCGCATTGGTGTTAAACATCTTTATTCGGTAGAAGCGCAAATGGAACCGGACGGCAATTTCCCAACGCTGGAAAAGCCCAACCCCGAATATCCCGCGGCATTTACCCTGGGGATTGAAATTGCAAATCGCGTGGGTTGCGACCTGATTATTGCAACCGACCCGGACGCCGACCGCGTAGGCGTGATGACACGCACAAAATCCGGCGCGTTCCGCACCATTACAGGCAACCAAATGGGCGCGCTTCTTGCCGATTACATCATTACCGCCTACCAAAAAACCGGAACTATGCCGCCGGAACCCTATATGGTAAAAACCATCGTAACATCTGAAATGACTTCCAAGATCTGTGCAAAAAACGGTATTCGGCTTTACAACGTACTTACCGGCTTCAAGTTTATCGGCGAAGTCATTAAAAAGCAGGAGCAAGCCGGACACGGCACCTTCCTCTTCGGCTTTGAGGAGAGTTACGGCTACCTCAAAGGCACCTATGCGCGGGACAAGGACTCGGTCGTTGCCGCAATGCTGATTACCGAGATGAGCGCCTATTACCATGCCAAAGGCATGACGCTTTCGGACGCTCTGGACGATTTGTTCCGCCGCTACGGTTTCTTCTATGAAGTGACCAGAGAGGTCTATATGGAGGGCTTTGGCGGTGCTGAAAAGATTTCCGCCCTGATGGATACCCTGCGGAACAACCCGCCCAAAGACTTTTTGGGCAATCGCGTTGTCGTTTTCGGCGATTACCAAAAGCAAACGCTGACCGAGGGCAACACCGTTCGCCCGACCGGTCTTCCCCGCTCCAACGTGCTTTCCTTCCGTTTGGAGAACGGCGACACCATTGTTGCCCGTCCTTCCGGAACCGAGCCAAAGGTAAAGTTCTATTACCTTTTGGAAGGGGAAAATGAAACGAAAGCCAAAGCAACATTTGCGGCCTACGAAAAGTTCTTTCGCCAGATTGCCGGCGTTTGAAATCTTTTGAAACAAATCATAAAATCAAACAGAAAAGGAGGGCGAACAGATGGAAGAAAATGAAATCTTCGATATGGAAAAACTGAACCAACTGTTGGAGGAGAAAAAGTATTCCCAACTGGTCCAGGAATTAGATGACATTCCGCCTGTGGATGCCGCCGATTTTTTGGCAAGTCTTCCCGAAAACCGCGCCGCCGTCATTTTCAGAATGCTGAAAAAAGACAGCGCCGCAGAGATTTTTGCCGAACTTGACCCTGACCTGCAAACCAAACTGGTAGGATTGATGACCGACCGAGAGGTCAAAGAGATCTATGAAGAGCTCTATGTGGACGACGCCGTTGACACTCTGGAAGAAATGCCGGCAAATGTGGTCAAGCGTATTTTGCAACTTGCGACCGCACAGACACGCGCCGAGATCAACCGTTTTCTCGCCTACCCGGAAGACAGCGCCGGAAGCGTGATGACCAGCGAGTTCATCGACCTGAAAAAGAACATGACCTGTGAACAGGCGATCGCGCACATTCGCAAAACCGGCTTGGACAAGGAAACTGGCTACGTTGCCTACGTCACCGACCGCTCCCGCGTTTTGCAGGGCGTTGTGCCGCTTAAACAGCTGTTGTTCGCAAAGCCGGACGACGTGATTGAGGACATTATGAACCCCAACGTCATCTTTGCGCACACCAAGGACGACCAGGAAACCGTTGCAAACATGATCTCCCACTACGACTTGATCGCTTTGCCGATTGTTGACAACGACAACCGACTGGTTGGCATCGTTACGGTCGACGACGCTCTGGACGTCTTGGAAGCCGAGGCGACCGAGGACATTGAAAAAATGGCGGCTATTTTGCCGACCGACAAACCCTATTTCAAAACCGGCGTTTTTGAAACCTGGAAAAAGCGCATCCCGTGGCTGGTGCTCTTGATGATTTCGGCAACCTTTACCAGCATCATCATTCGCAGTTACGAATCCAAAATTGCCAGATACGCTATTTTGACCGCCTTCTTCCCCATGCTGATGGATACCGGCGGAAATGCCGGCGGACAGACTTCGGTCACCGTCATTCGTAGTCTTTCTTTGGGTGAGATCCACCTGCGCGATGTTTTTCGCGTGATTTGGAAGGAGTTTCGCGTTGCCTGCCTTTGCGGCTTGACCATTGCCGCGGCAACCTTTATCAAGGTGTTTTCCATCGACTTCCATTTTCATGCAGAAACCATGTTGGAAAACGGCGCGATTCAACAAAACCTGATCATTTGCGCCATTATTTGCATCACCGTCTTCTTTGCCATTGTTCTTGCAAAAATGGTCGGTGCGCTTTTGCCGATCGGTGCCAAACGGCTGGGATTTGACCCCGCGGTCATGGCAAGTCCGTTCATTACCACCATTGTGGACGCGGTAACGCTGATGATCTACTTTGCCGTTGCCTCCATGCTGTTGGCAAACTTCTAACCCAACAAACTCCGATATACCGCCGTCAGCTTTTTTGCCATGCTGTCGGCGGTATATTTTTGTTCAT
>CAMOHW010000057.1 GCA_946615525.1 uncultured Clostridia bacterium
GAAATGATCCACCGCTTTGACCAGACCGATACACCCGACCTGGAACAAATCCTCCATACTCTCCCGGCGACCGGAAAAACGCTGGATGATGGAAAGCACAAGCCGTAAATTCCCGTAGATCAGTTCCTTTCGCGCCTCCTCGTCCCCCTCGCGGGTGCGGCGCAAAAGTTCGGTTTTTTCTTCCTCGGTCAGCACCTTCAATTCCGAGGTATTGATTCCGCAAATTTCCACTTTGAAGCGATACATTCTTTGCTCCTTTTTTCGTATTCAAAGAAAGTATTGCCGAAGTTGGAAATGCTTTATTCAGTTTTGATGCGACCAGTTTTTGACAGCAAATTCGCCGCGGCAAAATGCCACGGCGAATGCAATATTTTATGGTTTTTACCGTAAAAAACGGTTATTTTGAGGTTTTCTTCCCCGTTTCGATCGCCGCTTCTTTAACGCCGGCAACCAGAGAGGTGATGTTCTGGATCTCCGAGGGAATGATGATTTTTGTCGCCTGACCGTCGGCCGCTTTTTCAAACGCTTCCAAACTGCGCAAAGCGATCGCCGCTTCGCTCGGTTTTGCCTCATTGATCATGCGAAGACCGTCGGCGGTTGCCTTTTGCACGGCGATGATCGCCTCGGCTTCACCTTCCGCCTCGCGGATCTTTGCCTCTTTATTTGCCTCGGCTTTCAAAATTTGCGATTGCTTTTCGGCTTCGGCTTGCAGGATCATCGATTCCTTCTTACCTTGCGCCACCAAAATGGTGGAGTTCTTTTCACCTTCGGCGCGCAAAATGGCTTCGCGGCGTTCGCGCTCGGCTTTCATCTGCTTTTCCATGGCGTCCTGGATTTCCTTGGGCGGAATGATGTTTTTGAGTTCCACGCGGTTGACCTTGATTCCCCAGGGGTCGGTCGCTTCGTCCAGAATGGAACGCATTTTGGTGTTGATGATGTCACGGGAGGTGAGGGTATTATCCAACTCCAACTCACCAATAATGTTTCTCAAGGTGGTTGCCGTCAGGTTTTCGATCGCCGTCATCGGCGTGGTGTGACCGTAGGCGTAGAGTTTGCAGTCGGTGATCTGGAAGAAGACAACGGTATCGATCTGCATACGGACATTGTCCTTGGTAATGACCGGTTGCGGCGGAAAATCGGCGACCTGCTCCATCAGGTTGATGCGCTTTGCAATGCGTTCAATAAACGGGATCTTCCAGTGAACACCGGTTTTCCAGGTCTGATGATAGGCGCCGAGACGCTCTACAACATACGCCTGGGACTGCGGTACAATGTTGATGTTGGCAATGACCATGATCAAAAGCAAAACGGCAATAACGATTCCTGCAATAATAAACGGCATAATTTTTTCTCCTTTGTATCAATAGTATTATAGATGGGTTTGGTTCAATTTTCTTTTTTGGGGACGCAAATCAGCTTGACGCCTTGAATCTCCCGGATCACAACCACAGCACCTTCCGGGATCTCCTCGCCGTGAGCAGAGCGTGCCGTCCAAACCAAGCCGGCAATTTTCACGCTTCCGGTTTCGGAAATGTTGTTGATCGGCTCCTGGACAACTCCGGTTTTCCCGATCAAACTATCGGCGTTCAAATTGGTTTTGCGAAGATTCAACTTCTTTTTCACGATCGTTCGCCCGACGGCAAGTAAGAGCATGGAAAGCCCCAAAAAGACCGCCAACTGGATCAAAAAGTTTTTGACGAACGGCGAAAGAATCATGGCAACCAACGCGCTGGGCGCGAACCAGCAAGAAACCAGCTCCGCCGTCAACGCTTCAATAATTAAAGCAATGACCGCAATGATCGCCCAAAAGATGAATGCCCCGTTCTGAATCAAAAAATCTTTCATAAAGCTTCCTCCTTTCATCTTTAAGAAAATTATACCACATTTTCATACCGATTCCAATATTTTTTTGAAAAAAAGTTACTTTATTTTTGAAAAAAAGGTTGACAAAGAAGAAAAATCGATTATACTATATTTTGTCAAAACAAAATTTGACAACAGATAGAGGTCGCAAGTTCAATGAGTAGCGCGAAAAACGCACGAAGATGCGCGCGTAAAAGGTGAACTTGCCGAAATTCGTTCTTCCGTCTTCGCGGGGTGCGGGTTGGGGCATGACGAAATACGCCATGAACTGTCACATGAATTTGTGGAGCGCTATCGAAATACATCTTTGTATTTTGGAAATTTACGCCTCCATTGAGGCGTTTTTTTATTTTAAGGAGGTAAAAATCTTTATGTCAAAAACAAGAAAAATCATTCTTGCCGCCTTCCTTGCCATCGTTGTTGTGCTGATGATTGTAGCAGTTGCAACCGGCAGCGTTGGAAGAACCGTTGCCTGCCCGGATTGTGGCGGGGCGGATGCAGAGTGCGAAACCTGTGGCGGCGAAGGAACCGTTATTGGTAGCGCATGGGCGCTTTTGCCGCCGCTGATCGCCATTGTGCTGGCACTGATTACCAAAGAAGTTTACAGTTCCCTGTTTGCAGGAATTGTTTCTGCGGTGATTCTGGTAGCCAAATTCCATCCGGTCCATGTGGCTGACGGACTGAACGGCGGCTTTATTTCCAGCCTTGCAGACGAATGGGATGTTGGTATTCTCATCTTCCTGGTTCTGCTTGGAATTATGGTCGTCCTGATCAACAAAGCCGGCGGCTCGGTCGCCTTTGGCGAATGGGCAAGCAAGCATGTCAAGACCCGTGTTGGCGCACAACTTGCGACTTTTGTTCTCGGTGTTTTGATTTTTGTGGACGACTACTTCAACTGTCTTACGGTTGGCTCGGTCATGCGTCCGATTTCGGATTCGCATAAAATCTCCCGCGCAAAACTTGCCTACTTGATTGACGCAACGGCGGCTCCGGTTTGTATGATCGCTCCGGTTTCCTCCTGGGCGGCAGCAGTTGCCGGTGTTGCAACCGCGCTTGGCATGAACGGTATTCTCCTGTTCGTCAAGGCAATCCCCTACAACTATTATTCGTTGTTGACGATTGTTATGATTATTACCATCTCGCTGTTGAAATTTGACTTTGGTCCTATGAAACGGCATGAGATCAACGCAATGAACGGCGATCTGTTTACCGAAGGTGAGCGGAACGACACCGAATTGAAGACCGAAACGACCGGAAACGGCAGAATGATCGATCTCTTGCTGCCGGTTGGCGTTTTGATCGTCTGCTGCATTCTCGGCATGGTCTATACCGGCGGATTCTTCTCCGGTGAAGGCGTCAGCTTCATCCAGGCGTTTGCAGATTGCGACGCGTCTGTCGGTCTCTCCTGGGGCGCTTTGATCGCGGTCATCTTTACCATCATCTACATGATCGCGCGCAAGAAAGTCAATTTCCAGGATGCAATGGCTTCCATTCCGAAGGGCTTTATCGCAATGGTTCCTCCCATTCTGATTTTGACCTTTGCATGGACACTCAGCGGTGCAACCGGTGCTTTGGGCGCAAAATACTTTGTTTATGACCTGATGAACGGTTCTGCCGCCGCATTGCAGATCTTCCTGCCGGCAATCATCTTTGCTGTTGCCCTCTTCCTGGCGTTCTCTACCGGAACCTCTTGGGGAACCTTTGGCATTTTGATCCCGATCGTAGTTGCCGTCTTCCCTGCAAACAGCGAACTGCTCATTATCGGTATTTCGGCTTGCCTTGCCGGTGCCGTTTGCGGCGACCACTGCTCGCCCATTTCGGATACCACGATCATGGCTTCCGCCGGCGCACAATGCAACCACGTCAACCACGTTTCAACGCAACTTCCCTATGCGCTTACAGTTGCTGGCGTTTCGTTTGTATGCTTCATCCTTGCCGGCTTGATCAAAAACTGGATCATCATGCTTCCCATCTCCATTGCGCTGATGGTCGGCACGCTCTTCCTGATCAAGTTTATTACCAAAAAGATGGCCAATAGCCAGATGAACGGTTGATTTTTGCGGTACTTTTCGCAAAAAATAAGCCATTTCCATTCTGCCGGGGCATTTCGAGTAATCGATTGCCCCGGTTTTTATTTTTGATTTTTTTAATTTTTTTGCCATTTCCCACTTGTATTTTCCAACAAGTATGGTATAATTAATAATTGGTCTTATATACCTATATCTTGCTTCAAAGAAAAAGAGGTGCCACAGTATGAAGTATCTTGTTTTGATTCCGGACGGAATGGCTGACGAAAGAATTGAACAACTCGGCAACAAAACCCCCATGGAAGTTGCAAAGAAACCAATGATGGATGCGCTTGCAAAATCCGCGCTGGTTGGAACGGTTTCCAATGTGCCAAACGGCATGGTCCCGGAGAGCGATACCGCCAATATGGCAATTCTCTCTTTCAATCCGCGCGTTTATTCCAAAGGGCGTTCCCCGCTGGAAGCCGTTAGCATGGGAATTGAGATGCAACCCGACGAAACTGCCTACCGTTGCAATGTGGTTACTCTGACCGACGACGGCGATTACGACGATAAAATCATCCTGGATCACAGTGCCGATGAAATATCCACTGCCGAAGCCACCGAACTGATTACCGCTTTGCAGGAGAAAATGGGGGATGATATTCGCAAGTTCTACCCCGGCATCAGCTACCGCCACTGCCTGATTTGGAAGAACGGCAACGACAAATATCCTTTTGCACGCCCTCACGATATTCTGGGCAAACGCATTGGGGAATATCTGCCCAAAAAGGAAAACGGCGGCGAGGAGTTCTACCGTCTGATGCGGGATAGTTTTGACATTTTGAACCATCACCCCGTCAACGAGGCGCGCCGCGCCCGCGGGCTGAAGCCGGCAAACTCTGCCTGGCTTTGGAGTCCCGGTAAAAAGCCGCAACTGCCCAATTTCCGCGAAAAATGGGGCCTCAACGGCGCCGTTATTTCCGCCGTTGACCTCATCAAAGGAATCGGTCTGTGTGCCGGTATGAAATCCATTGATGTTCCGGGAGCAACCGGCAATGTTCATACCAACTACAAAGGCAAAGCCGACGCCGCCATTGCCGCCTTCCGCGAAGGGTTTGACTATGTCTATATCCATGTAGAAGCACCGGACGAATGCGGTCACCGCGCCGAGCTGGAAAACAAGGTCCTTTCGGTGGAGAAAATCGACTCCGAGATCCTCAAACCGGTTTACGAATATCTTGCCGCTACAGGTGAGGATTTCCGCGTCATGGTCTTGCCGGACCATCCCACCCCCATTCGTTTGCGCACGCATACCATTGATCCGGTCCCGTTCTTCATTTATTCTTCCGATCATGCGCGCGCCGGAGTTGCGACATTCAACGAAGAAACTGCCGCAGAAAAGAACTTTTATCTTCCCTACGGCTACCATTTGATGGAACTGCTTTTGGACCCGGAAAAGAAACTTTCCGATCTGGTAAGCGAATAAACCAAATTTGCATTTTTTGAAAGGAGAAAGGAATCATGGACGATCAACAATCTTTCCAAGCTGAACCGTTGACCGAGACAGCGCCCCCGCAGCCCCCCAAAAAAGAGCGGTCTGTTTCGGAAGTTCTGTTTGACTATGTGGAAATGTTTGCCTGGGCGGTCTTTATCGTCATGATGCTTTTTACCTTTGCATTTCGGATCTGTCAGGTAAACGGTCCTTCTATGGAGGATACCTTGCAGGACGGAGAGCGCCTGCTGTTGCGCTCTGCCTTTTATCAGCCCAAGCAAGGCGATATTATTGTGTTCCACTTGACAAAAACCGATTCGACCATGGAAAAGACACTGGTCAAGCGTGTGATCGCCCTGGAAGGTCAGGAAGTGGAGATCAATACCAAAGCAAAAACCATTACTGTTGACGGCGTTTTATATGAGGATTCACACCGCTATTTGAAAGATTACAACGGTGAATATAATTTTGGCGGCTTTGATGGGCGGTTGGAT
>CAMOHW010000058.1 GCA_946615525.1 uncultured Clostridia bacterium
CGGAGCGAGTCAGTCACCACCTTGTTGAACTCGGGCAGTTCATCCAAAAACAGAACGCCGTTGTGCGCCAGCGAGACCTCGCCGGGCATGGGATTGGCGCCGCCGCCGACAAGACTGACCGGACTCATGGTATGGTGCGGAGCGCGGAAGGGGCGCCGCAAAAGCAGCGATTGTCCGGCGGTCAATGTTCCGGCAACCGAATGGATCTTGGTGGTTTCGATCGCCTCGGCAAAGGTTAGTGGCGGCAGAATGGAAGGCAGGCGTTTGGCAAGCATGGATTTTCCGGTCCCCGGAGGGCCGATGAGCAAAATGTTGTGTCCGCCCGCCGCGGCGATCTCCATGGCGCGCTTGGCAAGCCCCTGACCGCGCACGTCGGCAAAATCCTCGTTGTAGGTTTGCGTTGCGGCGTCAAAAGGAGTTTGGGCACGCACAGGTATCAGTTTTTCTTTACCCGTCAGGTGGTTAAACAGGGCTTTTACGGTGGGAACGGCATAAACGGTAACGCCTTCCACAGCGGCGGCCTCGGCGGCGTTTTCCGCCGGCACATAGACCTCGCGCAGTCCCGCGTCCTTTGCCGCGGCACACATACAAAGCACGCCGTTGACCGGGCGCACCTCGCCAGAAAGCGAAAGTTCCCCAACAATGCACTTATCCGAGAGATCCACTCCGCGCAGCACGCCGGAGCAAACCGAAACGGCGGTCAGAATGGCGGCGTCAAATCCGGTGCCTTCCTTTTTGCGGTCGGCGGGCGCCAGGTTGACGGTGGTTTTTGCCTCGGGAAAGCGATAGCCCGAATTGGCAAAGGCGCTCAAAACGCGCTCTTTCGCCTCGCGAATGGCAAGGTCGGGAAGCCCGACAATATCAAACCGCGCGTTCTGCGAGGAAAAAAGATTGCACTCCACCGTGACCGCAAAGCCGTCTATGCCGGCAATGCCGGCGCTGTAAACCGAAGCAAGCATGGTTTTTCTCTCCGTTCGTTTTTTCCGCGTGAACGCGGTCGTTCTTCTGCCCTTTATTGTATCATGCTGCCGGGCAAATGTCAAGAAAAAACCGGCGGCAATCTATTGACTTTTCCCGTGGATTATGTTACAATAAAGCTGTATTCCATTTGGAAAGGAAAGAATGGTATGTTAAAAAAGAGTTTTGCGCTCCTTGCCGTTTGCCTGATGGTCTTTGCGCTCCTTGCCTCCTGCGGCAAAAAAAGCGGCTCGAATAAGAGCGATCTGCAAACCGATGATTCGGTTGTTCCGACCTTTGAACGCCTGGTGAGCAAAGACGCCGCGGGAAATGTTCAAACCGTTAACGGCAGCACGATTTACGATTGCTATACCTTTGAAAGCATTGACAGCGAAACGGTGCGCATCACCTCGTTCTATTCCCAAACCAAGGGGAGTTCTTCGGCACCCAATGAGGACGCGCAGTCCTATGTCCGTTGCCTGGATCCGCACACCGTTTGCGTTCCCCAAAAACTGGCGAACCGGACGGTTGTAAAAATCAGCGAACTCGCGTTCTATACGAGATCCGAGATCTCCGATCTGGTCCTGCCCGAAACGCTGACCGAGATTGAAAACTGCGCCTTTGCAGGGTGCTGCAATCTCCGCTCGGTCACTCTTCCTTCCTCCGTTACCGCACTGGGCATGGGAGCGTTTTACAACTGCACCTCGCTGACCTCCCTCCGGTTTGCCTCCTCCTCCGCTCTGGATACCATTCCGCAGAGCGCGTTTGCCGATTGCTCGGCGCTGACCGAGATCAACATTCCCGGTTATATCAAAACCATCGGGCAAGGTGCCTTTTTGAACTGCACATCCGTAACGACGCTGACCCTGGCAGAAGGGCTGACCACCATTGAGGACCAGGCGTTCCAAAATCTGGACGCGCTGGCTGCCGCTCCGGCGCTGCCCTCCACCGTTACCAAAGTCGGCAACCTGAACCCCTGGGCCGAGAAATAATCCGGACAAGGAGCAAAAGCAATGAAGGCAAAGAGCTTTGTTTTGCTGGTTTTGATTTTGGCGGCTCTGTTGACTCTTTCCTGCCGCAAAAACGCGGGCTCTGATCCGAAGGATCAGGCGCCTGCTTATACGCCGCCCGAAAAGAACGTCACCTATGAAGGCATCTCCTTTACCTTGCAGGATAGCGGCTGGTATTGGGCGGAGCTTACGGAAGAAGCAAAAGCAACCTTTACCAAAGAAAAACTGGTCATTCCCGGCTACATTCCGGGGGATATTCCTACTCCGGTCGAAATTGTAGGAACCCTCGGTTTCAACAACCTGACCTCGCTCAAAGAGGTCGTTGTTTCCTATCCCATTGAAACAATCGGCGGCGCGGCGTTTGAAAATTGCACCGCGCTGGAAAAGGTCGAACTGCCGCAAACGCTGGAAACGATTGCCACCGAGGCGTTTTCGGGCTGTTCCGCGCTGACCGAGATCAATCTTCCCAAAGACCTTTTCGGGATCGGCTCGGGCGCGTTCAAAGGGTGCTCCTCGCTGACTGAGATCACCTACGCAGGCACGACCGAACAATGGGATGAGCTTGCGCCCCGCCGCGCCCCTTCCTGGATCGACGAAGGCAAAACCATCACCGTCCACTGCACAAACGGAGATGTAATCGAATCAAGATAACCCTCAACCGGCATTGGGAAAAAGTTCCCGTTGCCGGTTGTTTTTTCACCCCCGCAAGAAAGAGAATTGCCCGCGCCTTTTCCATCTGCCCGGTTTTTTGGCGTTTTTTTGCAAAAAAGTGGCTCCTTTTTATAAAAAAAGGAAAAAAACTATTGCAAAACCCAAAAAAGCGTGATATACTATGCTATGGTAGAATGAGATGGTATGGAGTGGGTCGCAAGCCCGCTCATCTTTTTTGGCCTTTTGCAATTTTACCAAAGTCTTACAAAAAAACAGGAGGAACTCTGCCATGGCAAAACAAGGCGGCAACGTGGTCTCTGCGGTGCGCGCGGCGATCGCTCCGGTTGTGGAAAACCTGGGATACTCCATTTGGGACCTGGAATACGTCAAGGAAGGCGCCGACTATTTTTTGCGCGTGACCATTGACTCCCCGAACGGAATTACCATTGACGATTGCGAAACGGTGCATCGGGCGATCGACCCGGTCCTGGACGAAGCCGACCCCATTGAGGGCGCCTACCACCTGGAAGTCAGTTCCCCCGGCATTGAGCGCGACCTGCGCACCGACGAGCATTTTCAGGCGTCGGCGGGAGAACGAGTAGAAATCCGGCTGTTTGCACCCGTTGACGGCGCAAAGGTCTTTGCGGGAACCCTGCTCGGTCTGGACGAAGAAAAGAATGTGCTCCTGGAAACCGAAACCGGCGAAAAAGCCCTGCCGCGGGAAAAAATCGCGGCGGCAAAAACGCTCTTTGATTTTGATAACGAAGCTTGATAGAGAAACGATAGAAAGGAATGGAAACAAAAAAATGAATTCGGAATTTTTCACCGCGCTGGAACTTTTGGAAAAAGAGAAAGGCATTCCCGCCGATTACATGATCGAAAAGATCGAGGCGGCGCTCATCTCGGCTTATAAAAAGGAATACGGCAACAACAGCAACGTCCGCGTTTTGATCGACCCTGCCAAAAAGGATGTCAAACTCCTGCAACAAAAAGAGGTGGTCGAGGTGGTCGAGGACCCCGAAACGCAGATCTCGCTGGAAGACGCCAAAAAGATTGCCAAAAAATACAAACTCGGCATGACGGTGGAATTCGACCTGAAAACCAAGAACTTCCGTCGCCTCTCGGCTGCCGCCGCAAAGTCGGTCATCATCCAGGGCATTCGCGAGGGTGAACGCCGCCGCGCGCAGGAAGCATACGAAAACAAGCACGAGGAGATCATTACCGCCATTGTCCACCGCTACGATCCGGATACCGGCAATGTGGTGGTAGATACCGGCAACGGCTATGCCGTCCTTCCCGCGCATGAGCAGATCCCGGGCGAGCTCTTCCACGCCGGCGACCAGATCAAGGTCTTCGTGCAGGAAGTCAACCGCGAAAACCGCGGTCCGCTGGTCACGCTTTCGCGTATCCATCCGGGACTTGTCCGCCGCCTGTTCGAGTTGGAGATTCCCGAAATTGCCGAGGGCATCGTCATCATCAAGGGCGTCTCGCGTGAGGCGGGATCCCGCTCCAAGATCGCCGTTTGGTCGCGCGATCCCGAGGTCGATCCCGTTGGCGCCTGCATCGGCGCGCGCGGCGCGCGTATCGGCATGATCGTGGACGAAGTGCGCGGTGAGAAAATCGACATTGTCAAATACAGCGAAGTTCCCGAGGAGTTCATCTCCGCGGCGCTCGCTCCCGCGGCGATCAAGGCGGTTGTTATGACCGGCGACCGCGCCTGCCGCGTTTACGTAGAGCCGGATCAGCTCTCGCTCGCCATTGGCAAGGAGGGGCAAAACGCCCGTCTTGCGGCGCGCCTGACCGGTTGCAAGATCGACATTAAGGCATACACCGGCGAGATCGAAGAGGTCGCCGAAGAATATTGAGAGATGGAACAAAAGGTAAAAAAGATCCCCATGCGGCAATGCCGCGGATGCCGGGAGCATTTCCCCAAAAGCGAACTGATCCGCGTTTTACGCAGTCCGGAAGGGGAGATCTCTTTGGACTTTACCGGCCGCAAAAACGGACGGGGGGCATATATTTGCCGCAAACTCTCCTGCCTGCGCAAAGCGCAAAAAGCCAACCGGCTGGGGCAGGAACTCGGCGTTACCATTCCCGAGGAAGTTTACCTCGCCCTGGAACGCGAACTGGAAGAAAACAATGGAAAAGCATAACGGCGCGCTTTTGGGCGCAGTGGGACTTTGCCGCAAAGCGGGAAAGTTGATTATGGGGACCGACGCGGTTTGCCTTGCCCTGCGCGAGCAGAAAAAACCCTTTGGCGTCCTTGCGGCGGGCGATTGCTCGGGGAACACCTCCAAGCGCCTTGCCGACAAATGCGCAAGCTACGGCGTTCCGCTTTGCAAAACCGACGCCACCTGCGAGGAGCTTGCCGCGGCGATCGGCAAAGGGGCAAAAACCGCCGCCGTTGCGGTAACCGACGAAAATCTTTGGCGCCTGGTGCTTTCCCGCATCAACAATTCATAAAGCAATACATTCTGTTTGCCGGATCTGCGGTCCGGCGGAATCGGGAGGATATATGGCAGAAACAAAAACGCAATTCAAAATCAACAAACTTGCAAAAGATATGGGGTTAAAGGCAAAAGACCTGGTCGATCTGCTTGGCACGCTGGGGCATGAAGTCACAGCGCAAAAAGCGCTCGAACCGCTGGAATTTGACCTCTTGTTTGACGCGCTGACCAAGCAGAACCAGATCACCGATATCGGTTCCTATCTGGAGGGCGCAACCTATATCCCCTCCAAACTGCCGCCCAAGGCGGAAGAAAAGAAGGAGGAGCCAAAGGTCGAGGAGAAAAAGCCGGAACCGGAAAAAGCGGCTCCCGCGCCCAAAGCGGAAGAGCCAAAAGCCCCGGCGGCAAAGCCCGCGCCCGCTCCGGCTCCCAAGCCCGAAGCGCCCAAAACGGCTCCCGCCGCGCAAAAACCGGCGGCAAAGCCGGCTCCTGCGCCTGCTCGTCCAGCGCAAACTCCGCAAACCCGTCCGCAGAACGGTTTTGCAAGCACCCGCCCCGCTACTCCGGGATTGCAGCCGCGTCCGGCAACCGGTGCGCAAAGACCGGTTTCAGGCGCTCCCGCCCGTCCCGCTCCCGCCGGCGGATTTTCGCCGCGTCCGGGTTCCGGCTTCGGTTCGGGGATCGGTGTGACCGGCTACGGGATCGGTACCCCCAACCAGCGCCCGCCGCAAAAGAAACAG
>CAMOHW010000059.1 GCA_946615525.1 uncultured Clostridia bacterium
TGGGAAGGTTATCTTCCAAAAGGTTTCCCATGCGGTTGCGCCATCGATCTTGCAGGACTCGTAAATTGCAGGAGAGATGGATTGCAGACCGGAAAGGAAGATCAACATTTGAACGCCGGAGCGGTTGACGATATCATAGATATTGTTGATGGCAGTGGTGACATACTCCACAATTCCATCGCCAACCTTCATGCTGGAAAACAGTTTTTGCAAATCCATGCTGGAAACCAACTGATTTGCCGCACTGGTTCCCGTACCGTCCTCAATGCCGCTGCTGCTTTCCATATAACTCGTCAGCGAGTCGCTTGCCGAAATGGTTTCCATCAAGCCGGTGGTCAAAATGACCGGAATGAAGAACACCGCACGGAAGAAACCGCGTCCTGCCATTTTTTGATTCAGCATAATGGCCATGAACAGCGAGAAAATGACGATGGCGGGAATGTCAAACGCCAATTTCTGCAAGCCGCTGATCAACTTTTGGGTAAACGCCGGGTCGGTCCGGAAAGCGTCAATGTAGTTTTTGAAACCCACGAATGTGGTTTCGGCTCCACGATCCACGGTACTCAAACTAAACCGGAACGATTCAATGACCATGGGGAAATAGATGATCACAAATCCAATCGCAAACGGCAGAATGAAGAGCCACCCTGCCCTTGCTTTTTTGCGATCCAGGGAGACGATTTTTGTTTTTTTCTTTTTGCCGAGATCCATCGGCTGTTGCAATTCTTGTGTCATTTGAAATCACGTCCCCCTTTCATCAGTGATAAATTACGGCATAGCCGTAAGCCGGAATGGTATATTCCATTCCATTGTAAACGGTGCGAACGGCGTAGTTGTTGAAGTTGAGGATAAAGGACTTAAAATAGGTCTTTTCCTGCGTTTCATTTACATCGCCGTAGGATACCAGAACAACTTTATTGTTGTTGATTGCTATAGCAGATTCTTCTGCGATCTCCTCTGCTTCTTCCTCGGTTTCGGTGACCAGTTTGGAATCTTTCTCCCATTTTTCGATCGAATGAACCGAATGGAAAGTTTGAGCCATATTCTTGTATTCTTCCCTTGCCATTTCAGAAGTATAAATGGGAGAAGAAAGAACCGTTAAGACACTTTGATATACCTTCAGAATTTCCGCGTCATAACCGGTTTCGGCATCATAATTCAACAGCTCGGTCGCACTGTCGCGAATCGTCATATCGGCTTTCAGCGCGTTCACAATGGCTTCTGCGTTGCGATACCGATATTCGGCATCAGTGCCGATCAGCGATTCCATATCCGCAAGTTTTGCATCCAGTTGACCGTAAATGCCATACAACTGACTCCAAAGATCTTTCAGAATATTGAATGCTCTCAATGCTTCTACCGCAGCACTATAGAATATATCCAAGCGATCTTGCAAAACCGTCGGATCGTCAGGCAGCGGAGGAGTATTCGGGATCTTATCCGTTGTTCCCGCTTCCTTCATTTTCTGGAACGCCGTTTCCAAAACCTTGCGCTGTGTCTGCATTTGAGCAAAAATATCGTGAATGTTGTCCTCGGCATTCCGGATAAAGATTGCCGCATCTACGATCTTGGTCTTTGCATCAACTTCCTCTTGCTTTGCGTTTTGATAAGCTTCCTCGGCTGCAGTATCCAATTCGGAGTTGATTTGTTCGATCAGTTCGTCCTCATCCAGGATCCGAATCGTTCCATATCCGGCTTCCTCGTTTAAGAACTTATGATCAATGATGACTTTGGACTGCACATCATGGAGCAAATCGTTCAAGATTTTGTAATACTCGACCAAGTCGGTCTTCCAAATATTGTAGTCGATGGAATAATATCCGTTCAGGAATGCGTCCTCTTTGAGTTCGCTGGTGTTTTGATAGGAAAGAATGAAATACATTCCCGCGCCGCTTTCTACAGATTTCAAAATCATGTAGTTGGGATCGCCTTCCTGGTTCAGAGCCGGGCCTGCAAACTGTATATATCCATGCAAAACCGCACCCAGGAACGGTACCGAGCAGGCAGCTGCGGAATACCGACTGGAATCAATATCTGCATTGACGATATGATCTACATAAGCCCAAGAATACGCGTTTCCGGAATCTACCATCAGCGTATATTGCTGGGACATCTCATTCAACGCATTCTTGGTAAAGCGCTTGCTGTCCTCGCGGTTGTAGGGGTCTTTTTCATCAAAGTCTGAGTTCAGGGCGTATCCCAGTGTAGAAATCGAAACGCCTTGCAAATCATACTTATCCAGCTTTTTGAGCAGTTTGGTGTAGAACTTGCTATACCGAGAAGGCGAAATGGCAAGTTGATAGAAACTAACATAGGTTTGTTGCGTTGCGCTATAGATCCGCTTGGAAGAATAGCGATTGTCAATTGTTTTGACCGCATCCTTCTTCAAGTTCAAATCATCGCCCGCAGTATCGCGCGAGCTATATGCAAAGTCAAAATCCGGATATAGCCCGAATCTCGCGTTGGAGTTCTCCTCTTCAACCTGCTTTGCCTCTTTGATCAATTTGCGCAAGCCGGAAGATCCGCCCACCTTGCCAACCCAACTCAATTTGGAAGGCATTGTGGAATACATTCCTCCGTTTGCAAAACCGGTCATCTTAAAGTTGACATTTTGAACGCCGTTCCCGGAAAGATATCCATACATGGATGAAATATCCTTGAAGGTGGTCAGCGGAGTCATGACATTGACCGGGACCGTTGCAATGGTCTTCTTCGTCTTCAATGCGCCGAAAACTTCCATGTAAAGCGGAATATCACTGGTCAGTTCCCCTTCGGAAAGTTTGGTAAGCGTTCCGTTTTGGGAAAGGAAATTGCGATATGCTTCCGCCATACCGAGCCAACTTGCCTCGTAATAGAGGTAATCACTGCCGCCTGCACGCGCTACCGTCTTTTTAGTAGCCCCGTGGTCGGCGTCTGTCAGCATCTGATACAGAATGCGGATGTTACCGGTGTATTTGCGTGCCGAAACGACCGTCCACTCGTTGCTGCTGTTGGTAGCGGAAAGAGCGGAATCCAACTCGTAAGTATCCTTGGGTTTCGGGTTAAACGAAGGGATCAGAGTAGCGTAGTTTGCCTTGGAGCCGATTTGCGTGGTAATGCTACCCATGGATTCACCAGCTTCCAAAATGGCGATATAACCGCGTTTGTAAGTATTGGTAGTAATATCCTGCGCGCCGGACTCCTTCAGTTTCGCCTTCGATTTGACAAAATCGGAAACCTGCTTGGTTTCTCCCGTTTCGGAATCATTATAGGTGTGAATGACCTCGGTAGAAACCGAACCGTAAACCGGCATACGAACGGCCTTTTGATAAGTGGCACCGGAAATTTGATGGTAAGCATAATCCAAACCGTAAATCTGTGCCGAAACCGTTACAGAGGTATCATAGTCAAACAGTGAGCCGGAGCCGTCCGGGTAGAAATTATAACCGGAATAATTGATGTTTCCGGCACCCATATACGGCAGGACCTGGACAGACTCGAGCGCGTAAACCGCCATGTTGTATTGCAAACTGTTGCAAGGCATACGAACGCTCAATCCGTTTTCGGTCAACGTATATTCCAATGCCGCCTTAAACAGCGGCTTTTCAATGCGTTGTTCCTCATAGCCCACTTCCGCATAATCCGCTTCTAACTGATCGTAGCTATAAGTAGTGGAACAATACTGCTTGATCCAACCTTCAAACTTGTTGAAGTTGGGGGTTCCCGGTTGGATGTTGCTTGCCAGGATATAAATGCAAACGCTTTCGTCTTCCAAAACGGGGTATGCTGCTTTCCAGTCTTTCGCTTGCTGTTTTGTTTCAGCCAACGAAACGCCGATCAGCGTATAGCATTCTTCAAGTTGCTTTGCCCACACATTTCGATCTTTTAATTCTGCGGCTTGTAAAGGTGCTAAAATGCGTTCCTCAAAGCTCTCTTTCATAATGACTCTGGGAACCAGACTGCGACGGTTCAGGTCACCAATGGTATAGGAAACGCGAATGCCGTTGCGAATATCGGTGATCGAGATCTGTTCCCGTTTTGCCGCGTCGGTAAATGTGTTCAAAGGATCCTTGCTTCCGGAGGAGGTTATTTCCGAATAGTTGATAACGATCTGCGAAAGCAATGTTTCTTTGATGTTGGTTACCATGCTGCCCACATCATAAGGATTGGAAAGCAAAATATTTTCGGGATTGGCAATTTCCACATACGCCACTTCCCCGGTCAGCGGGTCGATATAAAGTTCATATCCGTATTTGGAAATGCAAAACTCCATATCGGCAACGCGATCCTGCGGTGTAGCATAAACAGTTTTTGCACGATCCTCCACTTTGCTGTAAGCAGGTGTTTCTGCGGCAGGAATGCTCCGCGTAGAGGCATCCGTATCCGCAAAAACCGGAACCGCGATGGTGCCGCAGAAGGTCTGCAAAAACAGGACCACGGCAAGGAGGGCAAATAAAACTCTGAATTTTGTTTTCATTTTATCCTCCTTTCCTTTAAGCGCGGAACCGCAATTCGGTAATAATGTTTGTAACAAGGCTGACCAACTTGGAAAGCAACATACTGAACAGCAGCACAATAAAGACGATAAACGCCATTGCCACTATGGTTCCCAAAATGGTGATCAGGTTTTTGGCAAGCGAATAGTCATGCGTGACCATGGTGCCGAAGAAGAGCAAGTAACCCACCCAAATCAGGGCAAGCGTTCCAAAGAAGGTGACCAGTGATGCTTCGCTGGTTGTGACCCAGTTGGAAGCAATGGTTGCTGGAATGATGATGAGTGGGAGCGGAAGGAGCGAATAGCAGGTGGCTACAAAAATATCCTTAAAGCTTCCTTCACCGTCAAACAAAGTCGTCAGGCACCAGTTTGCAAGAACAAACAGGAACACCGGCACCAAAACCGAAATGATTTGCGACCAGATGGTTGCTACCGATTTGGTCGGATTCAATACATATCCTTGACCGATCCCCTGGTAGAAGAAGGTCAAAACAGCAATGCCCAAAAAGACCAGTGCAGAGCGGACCGAACCGCGGCGTTCATGTTTGAGGTCGTAAAATCCGTCAAACGGATGGAACAAAACATAAAAACCGAATATCAGTTCCTGGCCGAATGTCTTGCGGTATTTGCCGTCGGTCGCTACCCGTTTGTTGACTTTTGCGGCAAATGTAAACCACTTGACAACGCCAACCACCACAAGAATGATGATTGCAAACAGAAGCAAGAACCATTTGGACATCCACTCTTTGCGAACTTCCTTATAGGATTCGGACCAGTTCTTGGTATCGTACGCTCTTTCATAATATTTGAGCGATTCGCGATATTGACCGCTTTGATTCAACGAGTCACCAATGCCAACATAAGCGGCGTCAAAATTGATGTTGCTCTGCAAAACCGATTCCCATTTTTGAATTGCGGTTTTGTAGTCCTGGGAGTTCTCGGCGGCAATCGCCTCGATCAAAATATCACCGTAATGTGTTCTGTCATAAACAACGATCTGACAAGGTCTGCTGGCGGTTCCCTTATCCAGGACCACCAAATTGGTGCCTTGATAAGCAATGGCCTCAATGCTGTAAATACTACCCAGCATAGCGCCCTTATCACCAAAGGCGAAGAGCAGGTTCCCGTTATAATCGTAGGTAAAGATCTTATTTCTCTTGTAGTCGATGATCGACCAGGTATGTTCGGGACCGACGGCCACATCCGAGATTTTGGAAACATCACGATAGATGTTCTTTGATGCGTCATCCAACTGCGGAGCAGAAATATCCACTTCGCCTGCAGGCGGCCAGAAGCCGTTGCGC
>CAMOHW010000060.1 GCA_946615525.1 uncultured Clostridia bacterium
TAATGCGGTCCAGTTCCTTATCTCTGCCGATAATATGATCCAGCTTGCCTTCTCTTGCAAACTGTGTCAGATTCCGGCAATAGGTGGTCAGAAAGCGGAGTTTTTTCTCTTCCTTCTTTTTCTTGGCGTCTTTTTTCTCGTTTTGTCCGGCTTCTCCCTGGGGGGCGGACGAGGGCTGCGCCATTCCCGCCTGGCGGAACAGATTGGGGAAATCGATGGCAGGAGCGCCGCCGTCTTCGTTGTCGTCAGCGTCGGATGGAGTTTCCCCCTGCAAGAATGCACCCAGCTCGGTTTCCATGTTTTCCAGTTGCTCGGGAGAAACGCCGAGCTGATTCATAACATTGCCGACAATATTGTCAATCGGAACGCCAAGCTCTTTTGCGCACTTCATGCAAAGCCCTTGCGTGGTTTTTTCGCCGTTTTCCACTTTTGTTACAAAAATGACCGCCACGCGTTTGTGGCATTGAGAACACATGACCATGGAATGATAAACCTTTCAATTTTACTTTTTGGGAATGATTTTGGATAAAAGCGCATGGAAATCCAAGAACGAAATATATCGTGTAATGGGATTTTCCGCAAAGAATTTCAGAATCCGGGAGTTGATATAAAAATCGGATGTCGAGAAGAAAAAGCGCATAAGAGAGCAGATCAGTGACATGACGATCCAGGCGATCAAAAGCCCAAGCACACCGCCCAGAATATGATCGGCGGTCCCAACGATCGGGATTTTATGAATGATGCCGCCAATCACTTTGGAAAGGATCAACAAAACGATCCATGCTACAACAAATACCAGAAAATATCCCAAAATCATGGAAATAAAGTGGGAGATGGTTCCGGAAATGGCCTCGGACGCGGACGCTACCAGGGTTTCTCCTGTTTCATCGGATGTTTCCAGTTGATTGCGGATGGATTCCGGAATAAAAAACTTGGGAAATGCGGAAAGGATCTTTTGCACATCAAACGATTCGGATGCATTTTGATACAGCGCATTGATTTTTTCATAAACGCTGTTATAGGTCCACCCGTGAATAAACTTGCTATCGAGCCATCCTCCAACCGACTTTCCCATAAAGTATGCGATCATAACGGAAAGAACCAGACGCGCCGCGCGAAACACTGTTTTGAAAAATCCGCGCACATAACTGCGAATGACAATGAACAGTAAAAAAAGCAACAACACAATGTCCAAAATAAAAGCCGGCATATTGTAACCTCCTCTAAAAATGAGTTTGCGTAATGATTATCCGATATTGCGATACCGAACGCGATGTAAATATAATCCGCAGGCGGGCGCTGTTTGCCCCGCAGCGGAGCGGTCTTTACCTTCCAAAATCAAGGGGATCTCCTCGGGTTGTATCTTCCCTTTTCCAACATCCACCAATGTTCCTACAATGATGCGAACCATGTTGTAAAGAAATCCGTCCGCTGCTACGCGGTAAAGGATCCGGTCGTCTTGCACCTCAATTTGCGAGTGGAAGATGGTTCGTTCTGTGTCCTCCACGCGGCTGCCTTGCGCCATAAAAGCGGAAAAATCATGATTGCCCACAAAACAGGATGCCGCTTGTTGCATCCGGCGAATGCCGTCAGCATCCATCCTTTGCGGAATGTGCCAGGCGCGGTCGATCTCAAACGGATCCATGACCGGTCGATTGAAGATTCTGTAAAGATACTCTTTTTCCAAAACATCATATCTTGCGTGAAAATCCGCCGGGACCCATTCCGCGGCAAAAACGCGAATATCCTCCGGCAAATGCGCGCAAAGTGCCAATACAATCCGATCCGATGTCAATTCGGTGGGAAGTTCATCGGTTCCTTGCTTCGCAATGGTGGCGCAAAAATCATGCGCGTGGACGCCGCTATCGGTTCTACTGCATCCTACAATGTCGCATACAAAACCAAAAAGCTCTTTTGCGGCACGATTCAACATTTCTTGCACGCTTGGAGCGTTAGATTGCACCTGATACCCACAGTAGTTTGTTCCAACATAGGCAATATGAATCAAAAGTTTCATAAAAAAGGTTCCTTTTGAGCGCACCGATCCGTTTGATCGGTTATTTCATGGTATAGTAAAATCCGGACCGGTTCAAAAAGACGATGCCGACGCCGAAGGCAATGATCAGTATAACGGCAAAAACATCACCAAAGCGCAGATGCAAAATCTTCATTTTGGTTTTTCCTTTTCCACCGTGGTAGCAACGGCATTCCATAGCCGCGGCAAGTTCATAGGCGCGGTTGAACGCCGAAACCAAAAGCGGGATCAGCACCGGCAAAAGTGATTTTGCACGCCGGATCAGTCCGCCGCTTGTAAAATCGGCTCCGCGGGCTTTCTGCGCATTCATAATACGTTGCGTTTCTTCCATCAAAGTTGGAATAAAGCGCAATGCGATCGTTGTCATCATAGCAATGTCATGCACCGGAACGCGAATCAGTTTGAGCGGCTTCATCAGGCGTTCCAAAGCGTCTGTCAATGCAATGGGGGTTGTTGTATAGGAAAGCAAAACCGAGGTTCCGATCAGCAAAACAACGATTCGCAGGATCATAAAGAGCGCGTTCCAAAGCCCTTCTGCGTAAATGCGGATGTTCCAAGCGTGCGAGCCCCAAAGCGGGATACTCCAGTTTGGCGTCAGCAAATGCTCACCCTTAGTCATAAAAACGTTGATCAGCGAGGTGAACGCCAAAATGATGATCAAGGGGCGCAAAGAGCGCAGGATCATGCGCAACGGCACTTTACTGAAGATGGTCAGCAGAATTGCCGAAAGCAATAGCGCCGCAAAGGCAAGCACATTCTTGCAAAGAAAGGTGCAAACGATATAAAGGATCGTCAAAATCACCTTTGCGCGAGGATCGATCCTATGGACGAGTGAATCGGCAGGATAATACTGTCCGAATGCAATACTTTTCATCAAGTAGTTCCTTTTTGTGTTTGATAAATATCTTTCAGCAGTTCAACGGCGCGGTCCACCGTGTAAATATCTTCCGGAATGTTCAGCCCGCGCTCTTTCAAAAGATGCGTTAATTGTGTAATTTGCGGAATATCCAACCCGGTGCCTTCCAGCATGGAAACATTGGAGAAGACATCCTTACAACTTCCCTGGGCAACCACGCGAGAATGTGACAGAACGATCATAACCTGGCAGTATTCCGCCATATCTTCCATGCTATGGCTGACCATAATGACCGTGGAGCCGGTTGCCTGCTGGTAGCGGCGCACTTCCTGAAAGATCTGCTCTCTGCCGCGGGGATCCAGCCC
This sequence comes from uncultured Clostridia bacterium, assembly GCA_946615525.1. Lineage (GTDB taxonomy): Bacteria > Bacillota > Clostridia > Oscillospirales > CAG-272 > UMGS1865. Next base: position 3,257 of record CAMOHW010000060.1, read on the forward strand.
TGCCGCAGGTTCATCCAGGACGAGCACTTCCGGGCGCATGGCGATCACGCCGGCAATGGCGACCCGGCGTTTCTGCCCGCCGGAAAGGTCAAACGGAGATTTTTGCAAAATAGATTCGTCCAATCCGCTGAATCGGATCGCCTCATGGACGCGCTCTTTGATCTCCTCTTCCGAAAGCCCCATGTTTTTGGGACCAAAGGCAATATCCTTATAAACCGTTTCCTCAAACAGTTGGTATTCCGGGTACTGCATTACCAGCCCTACGCGGAAACAAAGCGTTTTTTTGCGATTGATGATTTCGGCTTTAATTGCTTTTTTTGCGGTACTTTTACGCATATTTGCATATTCCGGTCGCTTGATCCATTCCGGAAATACCGCTTTGAAGGTGGCGTTGATGTCATAACCGTCCAACAGGACTTCTCCGGAAGTTGGCGTCGAAAGCCCGTTGAGGAGCATCATCATCGTTGATTTTCCGGAACCGGTATGACCGATAATTCCGGTAATGCGATTTGCCGCTATGGAAAGACTGACATCATCGAGCGCTTTCTTCTCAAACGGAGTTCCCGCGTTGTAAAGATAACTGACATGATCCAAAATGATTTTATCCATTGGCGGCGCCCTCCTTTTTGAAGGATCGCAAAATCAGTTCCGCACACCCTTCTATTGAGGAAATATTCCCTTCCTCCAACGGAATGCCGATTTTGCGCAGGCGGTGGATCAGCTCTGCACATTGCGGAACTTCCAGCCCCACGGCGCGCAGTTCATCGCGCCTGGAAAATACCTCGTCAGGCGTTCCCTGCATCAGAATCGTGCCGTCATTGATGACAACAATGCGGTCGGCGTATGCCGCCTCGTTCATATAGTGTGTAATATGGATTACCGTCATACCGTCCTCGCGGTTCAGACGGCGAACGGTATCCAAAACCTCTTTGCGTCCCACAGGATCCAGCATGGCGGTTGCCTCGTCAAGCACAAGGCATTCCGGGTGCATGGCAAGAATACCGGCAATGGCAACGCGCTGTTTTTGCCCGCCGGAAAGATGGTGTGGTTCCTGTTCTGCAAATTCGCTCATTCCAACCGTTGCAAGCGCGTTTTCTACGCGCTCTCGCAACTCCGGCATTGGAACGCCGAGATTTTCCGGTCCAAAGGCAACGTCATCCTCCACAATGGTGGCAACCAGTTGATTATCCGGGTTTTGAAAGACCATGCCGACACAGCGACGAAGAGCGATCAGATCTTCTTCGGACATATCTTTGTTGCAAAGATCAAATCCGGCAACCGTCAATTTTCCACTCGTGGGCTCCAAAATCAGGTTGAGCAGTTTTGCAAAAGTGGATTTGCCGGAGCCGTTATGCCCGAGGACAGCGACAAACTCCCCTTTTTGAATATCCAGCGTAACATTTTTAAGCGCCGGAATATCATCTGTTCCACCGGATCCTTTATAGGTGAACGCAAGATTTTCTGCGTGAATGAATGGTTCTGCCAACTTTTGTAATTCCTTTCTGTAATGCGTCAAAAAAAGATCAGGTCGTGCTCCAACGGGTCGCGGAACCGCACGGAAGATAGGAGCCGGTTTGAGCGACCTGCAATCCAAGTTCTCCGGCTTCAATTTTGCCTCCAAAACGGGAGCGAACTTTCAGCTCCAAAAGATATTGCATGGTCAGCGGAGAAAGACCGGTTGTATAGGAGTTGATCAAGAAAAAGAGCGGTTGATCGGAAAGCAGCTGAGCGGTCAAACTCAAAAGTTCGTCAATGCTTTCTTCCAATTTCCAAACCTCGCCGCCGGGACCTCTGCCGTAGGAAGGCGGGTCCATAATGATCCCGTCATATTTGTTGCCACGCCGAATTTCGCGCTCGACAAACTTTTTGCAATCGTCCACAATATAGCGGATGGGGGCGTCTGAAAGCCCGGAGAGCGCGGCATTCTCTTTTGCCTGCGCCACCATTCCCTTTGCGGCGTCCACATGAACGACCGATGCGCCTGCCGCCGCGGCGGCAACCGTTGCACCACCGGTGTAAGCAAACAGGTTGAGGACCTTGATTGGGCGTCCTGCACGGCGGATCAAATCGGAAAACCAATCCCAGTTTGCCGCCTGTTCCGGGAACAATCCGGTGTGTTTGAAGCCCATGGGGCGCAGGACAAAGCGCAAGGATCCGTAGGAAATATTCCAGGATTCCGGCAGGTCGTTTTTGACCCATTTCCCACCGCCGGTGCTGGAACGGCGATAAATGCCGTCCGCCTTTTTCCAAAGCGGGTGCTTTGCCGCGTTGTGCCAGATGATCTGCGGATCGGGACGAATCAAAATCAGCTTTCCCCAGCGTTCCAAACGCTCGCCGTCCGAAGTGTCCAACAGTTCATATTCTTTCCAATTTTCGGATGTAAACATGGTTTCTTCCTGCTTTCAAAGTCGTTTGTTGAAGTAAGGTGCAAGCCGCGAAGCGCCGCTATGCGCATGGCAAATGGCAATGGCAAGCGCATCGGCG
>CAMOHW010000061.1 GCA_946615525.1 uncultured Clostridia bacterium
AGCACAAGCCGCTCGGGTTCCATGACTACAACTGCCTGCAAATGAACGCGTTTTGCGTGGTCAGCGACAGTGGAACTCTGCCAGAGGAAAGCAGTTTCTTCACCAGCGTCGGCAAACCTTTCCCGGCAGTCTGCATCCGCACCAGCACCGAGCGCCCCGAGGCACTGGACAAAGCCTGCTTTGTTCTTGCCGGCATTGACGAAAAGGGACTTTTGCAGGCGGTGGATACCGCGGTGGAACTCAACCGCAACGGGCAATACGGCATTCCCGTGCCGAACTATACCGACGAAAATGTTTCCACCAAGGTGGTCAAGATCATTCAATCCTACACCGGCGTGGTCAACAAGATGGTTTGGCGCAAAGATTGATGCTTTTGTAAAAATATTCTTGTAAAGTAAAAAACCGAAATCCGTTTTTTGGTCTTTGATGACGGATTTCGGTTTTTTTCTTGACAAATCATCACATATTATATATAATAAAAAAGATTATAGTTCTATTTCGTAAACGGGAGCAAATATGGCAACGAGAAAGAAGAATATTGAAAGAATCATCATCCTTCTGTCGGTGGTCGGCGTTCTGGCGCTGTTCACCTATTTTCTCAGCGGTATTTTGATCCCGTTTTTGAAGTTGAACTTCCAGCGGGACACCGAAGGCGCAAAAGAGTTGTTGCGCCGCCAGGGATGGATGGGATATTTGACGGTCGTTTTTGTAGAGGCCTTGCAAATGGTGGTCATTTTCATTCCGGCGGAGTTTATTCAAATTTCTTCCGGGCTCAGTTATCCGTTCCCGCTCGCGCTTTTGCTTTGCGATTTGGGCGTTTGCCTGGGAGCTACCATCATTTTTGTCCTTGTGCGCGCTTTCCGCTTTGAAAACGGCGCCTATTTGAAAGCCAAAGGAACCATTGATCAATTCTCCGCCATTTCCAAAAAAGAGCGGGGGATCGTTCTGTTTTTGTATTTTCTCTTTTTCATGCCCATCATTCCGTTTGGTGCCATTTGCTATTACGGCAGCAGCACCAAACTGCGGTATTGGAAATACATTCTCACCGTTTCCACCGGTGTGATCCCGTCTATTGTCACCTCCAATCTGATGGGTTCTGCGGCAAAGGCCTTCTTTGCCCACAATTTGCCCATTCCGCTGTTGGTGCTGATCATTGTTCTGCTTGCGGCGCTCTTGTTTACGCTGATTTTCTTCTTTCTGGATCGCATCTATTTCAAGGAAAACAAAGGAACACCGGATTCGGTTCCGTGCCTGATCTTTTACCGTCTGGTCAATTTTTTGCGTGGCAAAAAGCAAAAGCTGATCGCTGACGAGATCCCGGAGGATGTGCAAGCGCCCTATATCGTGCTTGCCAACCACCAATCGTTCTATGACTTTTACTACATTACCCAAATGAAGCACAAGCGCAACCCGGTGTTTGTGGTCAACCGTTACTATTTGGGCAAACCCTTTGTACGCAGTCATTGGAGAAGTTCGGGCGGCTTTGTTCCCAAGCGGTTGTTCAATGCCGATCTTTCCACCGTGCGCGGGATCGTGCGCAATGTGCGTATGGGGTATCCCGTTGTGGTGTTTCCGGAAGGGCGGCTCACGCCGGACGGCATTTCCAACCCCATTGTGGAGGGAGGCGCCGCGCTTTGGCGCAAACTTAAAATCGACCTGGTGCTCGTCCGCATTGAGGGGGCGTATTACGCTATGCCCAAATGGCGTCGCCGCTTCTACCGCTCCACCATCCAGATAAAAGTGGCAAAGGTCATTCGGCACGAGGAGTTTTCCAGTTACACCGATGCAGAACTGGATGCTCTGATCGAGCAAACGCTTTGGTCGGATGCCAACGATTCACCCCTGGAAAACCGCTACCCGCAAAAGGATAAGGCAGAGGGGTTGGAGAATGTGCTTTACCGGTGCCCCTCTTGCGGCTCGCTTTACACCACACAAAGCAAAGGGAACACGCTATCCTGCTCTGCCTGCGGAGCCACTTATGAATTGGGCGAGGATTATCGCTTTACCACGGCGGGGCCAAAGACCATTGCCGAGTTTTATGCCGCCATTACCGAGGCCGAAAAGCGCGAGCTGGAACAAAAGCCGCTTCTGTTGCAAACCAAAGTCCGCCTGCGCGTGTTTGACGAGGACGGACACACCGTTTGCCGCGAGAGGGGCGAATGTCAACTGACCGAGACCGAGTTCACCTACCGTTCGGAGAGCGAAACCTTCACTCTGCCAACCGAAAACCTGCTGGCGCTCCCGTTTTCCAGCGGCGAGGAATTTGAACTTTACCACCAAAACAAACTTTATTATTTCTATCCCGAAACCGACCCCCAACAGGTTGCTCGCTGGGCGCTGATCGTTGATCTTTTGACCCAAAAGAGATTGGAAAACAAAAAGCAAAAGGAAACCGAAGCCGCGCCTATCATCGGCTCCGGAAAATAAAAAAGGAGAATGTTTTTATGGAAGAAACCGTAATGCCCAAAAAGCCAAAAAAGGCACTGATCAACATTTCCAAAACGACCTTTTTGCAGGTGGTCATCCTGCTGGTCGCCATGTTGGTGGTCGCCTCGGTTCTCACCTACATCATTCCGCGCGGCTCCTTTGGGACTGCCGTTGGGGAAAACGGGGAAGAAATTGTCGATTACTCTGTTTATGAGGAGCAAAAAGACCTTCCCGGTGTTCATCCGGTCAAAGCCATTTTTGCGCCGGTGCTGGTGTTTGCTTCCGGCGACGGCTTGGCTCTTTTGATGCTTTCGTTGTTCCTGTTCGTCATTTCGGCGGCGTTCCAGGTCATGAATGATGTGGGCGGCATTCGCTCGCTGATCGGCGGCGTTTCCCGGACATTCCGCAACCGTCGCAGATTGCTCTTGGTATTGGTGGCTTTCCTTTTCTATTGCTTTGGCTCTTTTTTAGGCCTGTTTGAGGAAATGCTGACCATGCTTCCCATTGTTGCGGTGCTTTGCCTGACGCTGGGATTTGACTCCTTTACCGGTTTTCTCTGTTGCATCCTTGCCTGCGGATTTGGATTTGCAGGTGCGGTGACCAACCCCTTTACGGTGTTGCTTGCCTCGCAGATCATCGATGTCAATCCCATGACGAAGATCTGGTTCCGGTTGATCGTCTTTGTTGTCATGTTTGCGCTGTTTCTGGCGTTTTTGTTCGTCTATCTGCGCCGAATTGCAAAAGCCCCCGAAAAGAGCTACACCTTTTCACGCGACCAAGCCCTGCTGGCGCAAATGAACGGGGAAGAGTTGGCGACCGATGATCCGGCGCGTGAAAAGCGGGCACAGATCGTCTATACCGTATTCCTTTCGGTTGCGCTTGGTTTGATCATTCTTTGCTCCTCGCTTTCGGTTCTGCGTGACTATACCGTTCCGGTGCTGATCGCATACTTTTTGTTCTTTGGAATCGGCGCGGGCATTCTGGTATCCCGGCAACCCAAAAAGGTATTTGCAAGTTTCGGCAAGGGCTTTTTAAGCGCGTTGCCCACCATTGCCATTATTGCGCTTGCCGCCTCGGTCAAATATGTATTTGCCGAGGGCTCGGTCTTCCCGACCATTGTGCACTGGATCAACACGCTGGCGGAGGGGAAGAGCCCGCTCCTCATTGCCCTCATCATCTACCTGATCGTTTTGATGTTGGAGTTTTTCATTTCTTCCTCTACGGCAAAAGCGGTCATGGTCATGGGGCTTTTGGCGGTGGCAAACATTGGGCTCAGCAAAGAGATGCTGGTTCTGCTCTACACCTTTGCGGACGGCTACACCAATGTTCTGTTCCCGACTTCTCCGGTCCTGCTCCTCTCGCTCTCCATGATCGAAATGGACTATTTCAAATGGCTGAAAAAGAGTTGGTGGCTCTTCCTTGCCAACTTTGCCCTGGTGGTTGGGTTCATCCTGCTGGCAGTCGGCGTCCAATATTAAAAAAGAACCGCCGCGAAGTTTGCTTCGCGGCGGTTCTTTTTATTACAGCTTGGAAATGCGCTCAATGCGTTCAAAAGCAGTCTTCAAAAATGCCTCGTTGCCCATTTTGCGGTAGTCCGGGTGGGTGTGATCGTATATTTCCAACATCAATGTTCCGGCAAACTCGGCGTCATTCAGGCGGCGCATAATGTCGGAGTAGTCAATATTTCCGTCAAAGGGGAGCAGATGCTCGTCGGGGTCACTCCAATCGTCCTTTTCACGCCCGTGATTGTCGTGAATGTGGGTGCAAAGCAGACGGTCGGCGTAAAGATCCATGTAGTGAACGGTGCGGGTGTAGCAATGCTCGTGCCCGATATCGTAGCAGAAACCGACTTCCGGTACCTTTTCGTAGCGATCCATCAGAGCGGCGAGATTGCCGACCTTGCGCAGGTTTTCAAACGCGATTTTTACCTTTTTGCGCACGGCATAGTCCACCAAAGCGTCAAAACGATCCAGACCGATCTGGCACATCTGCGGCGGCCACCAGCCGGAGGAAACATGGGCAACCACAAGGGGAACGCCTGCCGCGGCGGCGCTGTCAATGCTATCTTCAATTCCTTTGCGCAAGGTCATGTATGCGTCGCCGGGCAGCCAAAAGTCATTAATGCCGCGGAAGGGTGCGTGCAAAAAGTCAAATGCAAGCCCCAATTTGTCGCATTTTTCGCGTAGAGAGCAAACGGTTTCGGGATCGTTGGATTCCGAAAAAACCGCCTGGAATCCCGCGTCAGAGATCAGATCCAGTGCTTCGGCTTCGGTTCTGTCGATCAAGCAGTTGGCAACAACGCCCAGTTTTCGTTTCATGCTGATGTATCCTTTCGATCAAGTTCTTCGGGAAAGCCCATTTTCCGGCAGAGATCGCCAAAACTCTTCTCAAACTGTGCCTGCGAGATGGCGCCTTTTTCCAAAAAAGTAAAGAGCAGTTCCTTTTGGCGCAAGAACAATTCTTTTTGTTTTTCTTCCCGTTTTTTGGGGTGGCAGGTATCCATACTGTTGCCTTTCCAAAGAAACAATTTCTAAAACGATTATACCATAGCCACCGGAAAAAAACAAGGGATTTTGCGCCAAAAATTTGCCGGAGCAAGAGAAAAAAGAACCTTTCAAAGAAGCGCTCCGGGCAGTGGGCGCACATTTTTGCAAAAGGACTTTACAAAAGGCGTAGAAATATGATATAATGGACAAAATAACAGCGAAAAACCGCAACCCAAAACAACCGGCTTTTTGGCGCGGCAAAAAAGGATTTTGAATCGCATGAAGTTTTTTTACGATCTCTTGCCTATCTTGAGAACGGAAATGCAAGAGCCGGAACCCTATGGGTGGTTCCATTGGCTTTGTATCGCCGTTGTGGCTGCAGTTACCGCATTTCTTTGTATCAGATTCTCCAACTGTTCGGACAAAGTCTTCCGCAGGATCATCCTCATCGGCTGGCTGTTGATCGTTGTGTTGGAGATCTACAAGCAGGTGGTATTTGTCAGCGTTCACGGCGACCCGGGAAACTACTATTGGGAATACCATTGGGGCGGCTTTCCGTATCAGTTCTGCTCTACACCGCTGTATGTGTTGCCGTTTATTGTCTTTTGCAAGCCGGGCAAACTGCGCGACTCTTGCATGGCATTTTTCTCAACTTTTATCTTGCTTGCCGGAATTGCCGTGTATCTGTTTCCCGAAACGGTGTTTTCCAGCCATATCGGGCACAGCATTCAAACCATGACGCACCACGGGCTGCAGTTGGTTTTCGGCGTTTACATTGCCGTTTACACCCGCACGAGATATCACA
>CAMOHW010000062.1 GCA_946615525.1 uncultured Clostridia bacterium
GATCCTGTGCCGCCGTCAAAAGAACAATCCCTGCCTGATCGGTGAGCCGGGCGTTGGTAAAACAGCCATTGCCGAAGCGCTTGCCATTCGCATTTCCGAAGGAAACGTCCCCTATAAACTGCGCGGTAAAGAGATCTATCTTGTAGATATGACTGCTCTGGTTGCCGGAACGCAGTTCCGCGGGCAGTTTGAATCCCGTATTTTGGGGCTTTTGGGCGAAGTACGCGAGGTTGGAAACGCCATCCTGGTCATTGACGAAATACACAACATTGTAGGCGCCGGAGAAGCCGAGGGAAGTATGAATGCCGCAAACATCCTCAAACCGGCGCTTTCCCGCGGAGAAGTACAGGTCATTGGCGCTACAACGCTGAATGAATACCGCAAATATATTGAGAAAGACACTGCGTTGGAACGCCGTTTTCAACCCGTTACCGTCAACGAACCGGGAATGGATGATACTGTCAAAATGCTTGCCGAGATCAAGCATTATTACGAGGAGTTCCACAATGTAAAGATCCCGGATCCCATGTTGAGGCGCGCGGTGCTCCTTTCCGAGCGGTATATCACCGATCGGTATTTGCCGGACAAAGCGATCGATCTTCTGGACGAAGCTGCGTCGCATCTTTCGCTCACTTCTTCTGCGCTCAATGAAACATACGAAATGCGCGACAAACTGCTTGCTCTCAAATCTGATCGGGAAGCCCTGGAAGGTGAAATTGCAGGAAACGACCAGGTGGAACAACACCGCTACGAAGAAATTGCAAAACTCCATGCCGAAGAATTGAAACTCTCCGAAAAAATCAAGGAATTGGAGCCGCAAACACAATCCATTGAACTGACCGAAGAGGAGTTGGCAAATGTGATTGAACTTTGGACCGGTATTCCCGCAAAATCCATTACCGAAAACGAGTTTGAGCAAATCGACCATCTGGAATCACGCCTCAAAACCCGTATTATCGGGCAGGATCAAGCGGTAGAAGCCGTTTCCAGAGCCATCAAACGCAATCGCGCAGGAGTTTCCTATAAGCGCAAACCGGTTTCCTTCATCTTTGCCGGTCCCACCGGCGTTGGCAAAACAGAGCTGGTAAAAACGCTTGCCAACGACCTGTTCCACTCGCCGGAAACCCTCATTCGGCTGGATATGTCCGAGTTCATGGAAAAACATTCGGTTTCGCGCATTATCGGAGCGCCTCCCGGATATGTCGGATACGATGAAGCGGGGCAGTTGACAGAGAAGATCCGTCGCAGACCCTATTCCGTCATCCTGTTTGACGAGATTGAAAAGGCACATCCGGATGTGCTCAACATTTTGTTGCAAATTTTGGACGACGGCAGAATCACAGATGCGCACGGCAAAACGGTCAATTTTGAAAATACCGTAATCGTTATGACTACCAATGCCGGATCGGATCATTCCTCGGCGCTCGCCGGTTTTTCGGCAAGCGAGGAGGCTTCCGGCAAAGAGCGCACCGAAAAGGCGCTCTCCACCTTCTTGCGCCCCGAATTTTTGAACCGCGTGGATGAGATCATCACCTTCCGCTCGTTGGATGAAGCCGATTTTGAAAAGATTGCCGGCATCCAACTTGGTGAATTGGCGCTTGCTTTGCAGGAAAAGAACATTCATCTTACAGTAACCGATGCCGCAAAAGCGTTGATTGCAAAAAAATCCTTCTCCCGTCGGTATGGCGCGCGCAATATGCGCCGCTACATTCAAAGGGAAGTGGAGGATCGACTTGCCGAATTGATCATTTCCGACTATGCGCACACCTTTACGCAAGCCAAAGTGGATGTGTCCGCCGAAGGAGATTCCTTGAAGATCCTTTGCCTTTGATCCATAAATCAATTTAAAAAGAGCGGCTGCTTTCTCTTGCTTCTTGAAAGGGAAAACAGCCGTTTTTCTCGGTACTTTCTGCTAAAAGCTCTCTTTTTCGCATACATTGATAATATCGGAAAGGAGATGAGTTTATGAAGCGATACAACACTGCGGATCTGCGCAAATTGCAAATCGTCAATCTATGTGACGGCAGTTGCCTGGGGTACGCAACAGATTTTGAATTTGAAGCCGAGCCGGAATGCGGCAGAATGCTTGCTTTGGTGATCGGCGGAAGCGCCGGATTTTTCGGGATCGGGAAAAGGGATGATCTGATCATTCCTTGGCGGCTGATCGAATGTATTGGGGAAGATACCATTCTTGTGCGCATCAGCAAAGGGGAGTTCAATTCCTGTTTTTGCCCCTGCAAATCCGGAAAAAAGAAAGGAAAAGTATGAACATTTTGTAAATTTTTGCATTGTCGATTGCTTTTCGTTATCTTATATGATATAATACAGGTCGATTGTGCGCAACGAGAGGCGTAGCAATCAAAAATAATACACACACCGCGGCAAAGGCTGCGTCGGTGCCGTCCGGGCGGACGGTCAGCGCAGGATTCCCGCAGTGGTGGAAAAACCGAAGGAGGACATGAAAAATGTCAGTTATCTCAATCAAGCAGTTGCTTGAAGCCGGTGTTCATTTCGGACACCACACCAGACGTTGGAACCCGAAAATGGCTGAGTACATTTTCACGGAGCGCAATGGTATCTATATCATTGACCTGCAAAAAACCGTGAAGAAGTTTGACGAAGCTTATGCGTTCGTTCGCGAGCTTTCCGAGAACAATGGAACTCTTCTTTTTGTAGGAACCAAAAAGCAGGCAGCGGAAGCCATTAAGGAAGAGGCAACCCGTTGCGGAATGTATTATGTCAATGTCCGTTGGCCGGGCGGCATGATGACCAACTTCAAGACCATTAAGAAGTCCATCAACCGTTTGAACAGCCTGTATCGTATGCAGGAAGACGGCACCTTTGACCTGCTTCCCAAAAAGGAAGTTGCCGCTATGCAAAAAGAGATCTTCGATCTCGAAAAGAGCTACGGCGGTATCAAATCCATGGAGCAACTCCCCAGCGCAGTTTTCATTGTTGACCCCAAGAAGGAAAGAAACGCTGTTCTGGAAGCAAAGAAATTGGGTATTCCGGTAATCGCTATCGTAGATACCAACTGCGATCCTGACGACGCCGACTATATCATCCCCGGTAATGACGACGCCATTCGCGCCATCAAACTGATCTCTTCCGCACTTGCCGACGCTATGATCGAAGGCAAACAGGGCGAGCAGACCGCCGAGGCAGAAGCCGAAGCTCCCGCAGAAGCTACCGAAACCGCTGACGCTGAATAAGGGAAAGGAGAGAACACCATGGCTGTGATTACCGCAAAAGATGTTGCCGCTCTCCGCGCAAAAACCGGAATCGGCATGATGGAATGCAAAAAAGCACTTGTTGAGGCCGACGGTGATGTTGAAGCCGCAATTAAGATCCTTCGCGAGAAGGGCGAACTGAAAGCCGAATCCAAAATGGCAACCAGAATTGCCGCAGACGGAATTGTTGAGATCCGCAAAGAGGGCAACAAGACCGCTATGATCGAGGTCAACTCGGAAACCGACTTTGTTGCAAAGAACGATACTTTCAAGGCATTCGTAGGCGATCTGCTCGGCATCATCATCAAAGAGGAGCCGAAGGATGTGGACGCTTTGATGGCTTGTCAATATGACGCAGAGATGACGGTTGACGCCAAAGTGAAGGAAATGATCTTCAAAATCGGCGAAAAACTGACCATCCGCCGTTTTGCCGTTGTAGATGGCATTACCAGCACCTACATTCACGGCAACGGTTCCATTGGCGTTGTAGCAAAGTTTGAGACCAATGTTGCAGACAAACCCGAGTTTGCCGCTTTTGCAAAGAACATTGCACTTCAAATCGGTGCTTATCCTACTCCTTACCTCTGCCGCGAGCAGGTTCCTGCAAGCGTTTTGGACGAGGAAAAGAAGATCCTGCTGGCGCAGATCGCAAACGATCCCGCAAACGCCAGCAAGCCCGATGCCATCAAAGAAAAGATGGTTCTGGGCCGCATTTCCAAGTTCTATGACAACAACTGCCTGTTGGATATGACCTATGTCAAAGACGAGGACATGAAGGTTGGTCAGTATGTCAAAGCAACCGCAAAAGAACTTGGCGGCGAAATTGCCATTGTTGAGTTCTATCGCTTTGAGAAAGGCGAGGGCATTCAGAAGAGAGAGGAAAACTTTGCAGAAGAAATTGCAAAGATGACCGCCGGCAAATAAGCTGCTCTGATAGAAAAAAGGACCGTGCAGAAAACTGCACGGTCCTTTTTGATTTATTTTTCCAGGATTTTCAAAAAAAGTGTTTACAAAATATCTTTTTTGTAGTAAAATAAAATGGAAGAAATAAAGAAGGAGAATTGCATTTATGGATCAGCCAAAATATCGGCGCGTTTTGCTCAAACTTTCCGGTGAGGCACTTGCCGCCGGAAGCGACGGAATCCTCAATTTCGAGTTTGTTGAACGGGTTGCAAAAGTCATTCACAAGTGCGTCAACGCAGGCGTTCAAGTCGCCGTGATCGTTGGCGCCGGCAACATCTGGCGTGGCAGACAGGGCGGTAAAATGGATCGCAACCGTGCCGACTATATGGGGATGCTGGCAACCGTTATCAACTCCATTGCTTTGCAGGATTCCTTTATTGCCGAAGGGATGGAAGCGGTCGTGTTCACCGCCGTTCCTATGAAGGCGTTTGCCGACCCCTATACGGCAAGAGATGCTGACGCTGCTTTGAACGCCGGAAAAGTCGTCATCTTCGGTGGCGGATTGGGCACACCCTATTTCTCTACCGACACCGCCGCGGCTGTTCGCGCCGCAGAAATCGGCGCCGACTGCATTCTGATGGCGAAGAATATTGACGCTATTTACAGCGACGATCCCAAAGCCAATCCCAAAGCCGTGCGTTATACCGACCTGACCTACCGTCGCATTCTGGACGAGGGGTTGCGCGCATTGGATTTCTCGGCAACCATCTTCTGTATGGATAACAACCTGCGCGGCTACGCGTTTGGACTTTCCGATCCCGAAAACATCTACCGCGCCGTTATGGGCGAAGCGGTTGGAACCGAAATACATAATTGAAAGGGGAACTACCATGAAATTTGATACCGCACATACCAAAGAAAAAATGCAAAAAAGTGTTGCCGCATTTGAGAGCAACCTTTCCACTATTCGTGCAAGCCAGGCAAACGCCGCCGTTGTTTCCAAAGTAACCTTTGAATATTACGGAACGCCCACAAGAATTGTGGATATGGCATCTGTTTCTGTCACCGACGCCAAAACGCTGACCATTTCCCCCTATGACCGTTCCACACTCAAAGAAATGGTAAAAGCCATTTATGCTTCGGATATCGGCATTACACCTACCGACGACGGAACGGTGATCCGCCTGATCTTCCCGCAGCTCACAGAGGAGCACCGCAAATCCCTTGCCAAACAAATTCAAAAAATGGGCGAGGATGCACGCGTAGCCATTCGGAATATCCGCCGCGATGCCAATGAGGAGATCAAAAAGGCAAAGAAAGACGGAGACATGACCGAAGATGAACAAAAGGCAAGTGAAAAATCGGTTCAGGATCTGACCGATTCCTTCATCAAGGACATTGATTCTATTACCTCCAAAAAAGAAAAAGAGATCATGCAGATCTGATACAAACAATTCGATTGACCCGGTGGGTGTTTACTCGCCGGGTCAACGCAAAAAAAGGACGGATTTTACCGAAATGCTTTGGTTTGG
>CAMOHW010000063.1 GCA_946615525.1 uncultured Clostridia bacterium
GGCTCGCCCGAAGTGCAGATCGCGCTTCTGACCTCCCGTATCAGCAATCTCACCGAGCACCTCAAGACAAACAAGAAGGACTTCCACAGCCGCCGCGGTCTGCAAAAGATGATCGGCCAGAGAAGAAGTCTTCTCGGTTATCTCCAGAAGGTGGACATCGAGCGCTATCGCGCCATCGTTGCCAAACTCGGACTGAGAAAGTAAAGAGACTGGAGCAAGGGTCGGGCAAACGCCGCGGCCCTTGCTCCCTGCTCTTTATCATCCCCTTTTTGCAAAAAAAGGAAACCAAAAACAGTCTTTTCACCGGTAGGATTAGCAGTTACCCGAAGCCCCGAACCATCCGGCTCGGAGTTCCGGTTAAGTGCTAAACCTCCGGGAAAGCAAATACAAAAAACGGAGGAAAAACAAATGTCCAATCCCATCAGCACTCCAATGGAGTTCAAAAACTATCGGGTATTCAACTATACCCTCGCCGGTCGCCCCCTGGTGATTGAAACCGGCAAAATGGCAGGCCTTGCCAACGGCTCGGTCCTCTGCCGCTACGGAGAGACCGCCGTTCTCTGCTGCGCGACCGCCAGCGAAAAGCCCCGCGACGGCATTGACTTCTTGCCCCTCTCGGTCGATTTTGACGAGAGAATGTATTCTGCAGGCAAGATCCCCGGCGGCTACCTCAAACGCGAAGGCCGCCCCTCTGAAAAGGCGATTTTGACCTCGCGCGTCATTGACCGCCCGATCCGTCCGCTCTTCCCCAAGGATCTGCGCAATGATGTTGCTCTGACCCTGACCGTTATGTCGGTTGATCCCGACTGCTCGCCCGAAATCACCGCAATGATCGGTGCTTCGATTGCCCTTTCCATTTCGGATATTCCGTGGAACGGTCCGATCGGCGGCGTATTTATGGGCCTTGTTGACGGCGAGATCGTTGTCAACCCCAACGCCGAACAGCAAAAGAAGAGCGATCTGCAACTCACCGTTGCCGCCTCGATGCAAAAGGTGGTCATGATCGAGGCAGGCGCAAACCAGGTGGACGATGACACCATGTTTACCGCCATTATGAAGGCACATGAGGTCATCAAAGACCTGCTCGGCTTCATCAACGGCATCATTGCCGAGGTCGGCAAACCCAAGTTCGACTATCCTTCCTGCGAGTTGGATCACGATATGTTTGACGCGATCTTCGCCTTCTGTGAAAAGGATGTGATGAACGCGCTGGATACCGATGACAAGAACATTCGCGACGCGAGAATGGTTCCCATTAAGGACGCCATTCTGGAAAAGTTCACCGAGCAATATCCCGACCTGCCCGGCATGATGGAAGAACTGATTTACAAGATCCAAAAGAAGATCGTTCGCCGCTGGCTGTTGGTTGACAAAAAGCGCGTTGACGGTCGCCGCATGGATCAGATCCGCCCGTTGGCAAGCGAGGTTGGCATTCTGCCCCGCGTTCACGGCTCCGGACTCTTTACCCGCGGACAAACCCAGGTACTTACCGCCGCTACGCTTGGCACCCTTTCCGAAGCGCAAATGCTGGATGGCATTGACAGCGAAACTTCCAAGCGCTATATGCACCACTACAATATGCCCGGCTTTTCCACCGGCGAGGCAAAACCGGTCAGAAGCCCCGGACGCCGCGAGATCGGTCACGGTGCGCTCGCTGAACGCTCGCTGATCCCGGTTCTTCCCTCCGAGGAAGAGTTCCCCTACGCCATTCGTCTGGTTTCGGATGTGGTTTCCTCCAACGGTTCCACCTCGCAGGGTTCCGTTTGCGGATCCACTCTGGCACTCATGGACGCAGGCGTTCCGATCAAAGCACCGGTTGCCGGCATTTCCTGCGGTCTGATCACCGCCGAGGACGGCTCCTGGGATACCATGCTGGATATTCAAGGCCTGGAAGACTTCTACGGCGATATGGACTTTAAGGTTGCCGGAACGCATAAGGGCATTACCTCCATTCAAATGGACCTCAAGATCGACGGTCTGACCCCCGAGATCATTCGTCGCGCTCTGGAAATGACGCATATCGGCAGAGATTATATCATTGATGAAGTCCTGCTCAAAGCCATTCCCGCTCCGCGGCCCGAAGTTTCCAAATACGCACCCAAAATGACCACGATGAAGATTGATCCCGACAAGATCCGCGAGGTCATCGGCAAGGGCGGCTCGGTCATTCAAAAGATCGTGGCCGATACCGGCGCGAAGATCGACATTGAGGATGACGGAACCATTCGCATTGCCGCTGTGAACAGCGAGCAAGCCGACGCCGCAAAGGCCTGCATTGATGCCATTGTCTTTGAGCCGGAAGTTGGTGCCGTTTACACCGGCAAGGTAACCGGCATTAAAGAGTTTGGTTGCTTTGTAGAATATGCGCCCGGCAAAGAAGGCATGGTTCACATTTCTAAAATTGCACCCCGCCGCATTGAAAAGGTTGAGGATGTCCTCAAACTCGGCGATGTGGTCAAGGTCAAATACATGGGCTTGGACAAAAAAGGCAGACCCGACTTCTCCATTAAGGACGCGCTGAACTGATTTGCCCAAATAAAAAACAACAAGGAGGATCTCACGATGGACGAAAAAACAATTCTGAACGAGGAAGAATCCGCCGAAAAAGCGGAGTTTTCCGATCGCTATGAAAGTGCAAAATGTGCCTGCCGCGGAACGCTGGAACGGCTGAAAAGCAGTTTGAAGGCGGCAAACGGCAACCCGTTTATCCGCGCGACATCCACCGTTCGCTATGAGATTTTGCGTAACCCCAACGATGAGGAACCGCTGGATACGTTTGAAATTCGCAAGGTCCACGGCTGCTCTTTGCGCACGCTTGCCCTTGCCGCAACAATTTTGACAACGGCGGAGATCCTTGCCATCCGCGCAAAAATCAAAAAGGCGAAAGAAAAGAAATAAGACCATTTGAAAAAGGACTGTT
This sequence comes from uncultured Clostridia bacterium, assembly GCA_946615525.1. GTDB lineage: Bacteria > Bacillota > Clostridia > Oscillospirales > CAG-272 > UMGS1865. Next base: position 2,921 of record CAMOHW010000063.1, read on the forward strand.
CCGGCAGTCCTTTTTTGTTTGGAAAGCGCTTGCTTTCGTATCAAACGGGAATCCTGCGGGAAAGATAAAAAAACAGTTAGTTTTCTTTTGAAAAAAGCGTTTGTGCGATTGACAAGGACGGTGAATTATGATAGAATAAAAGGAAGGAATGTTTTTTTGCTTCCTTTTTCATTCAAAGAAAGGAGAAATCGCCCCATGAATCGGCAAAACGACCAAGCACCCTATTTTTTCCACCAGGGCAGCAGTTACCGCGCATTCGATTACCTTGGCGTGCACCGCGAAGGCGACGAAATCATTTTTCGCGTTTGGGCGCCCAATGCAAACGCCGTTTCAGTGGTTGGCGATTTTAACGATTGGGACCCCGCCGCTTCTCCTATGGAGCGCGTGACCGGCGGCGGTGTTTGGGAGACCTCCCTCCCCTCCGGCTCGGTTGCCGACGGGCAATGCTACAAATATTTCATTCGCAACAAAGAAAAAGAGCTCTATAAAGCCGACCCCTACGCTTTTCGGGCGCAGTTGCCGCCCGAGACCGCCTCGGTGGTCTGGCAAATCGGCGGGCACACCTGGCGCGATGCCGGTTGGCTTGCCCATCGCGCAAAGACCGCGACCCGCGAAACGATTTTGCGCCAGCCGCTCAACATTTACGAACTGCACGCCGGCTCCTGGAAACGGCACGAGGACGGCTCACCGCTCTCTTATATAGAGCTTGCCGATGAACTGATCCCCTACCTAAAAGAAATGGGCTACACCCACCTGGAGCTGATGCCGCTTGCCGAATACCCCTTTGACGGCTCCTGGGGCTATCAGATCTGCGGCTACTACGCCCCCACCTCGCGCTACGGCAGTCCGCAGGATTTGATGGAGTTTGTGGACAAACTCCACGAGGCGGGACTGGGAGTGATTTTGGACTGGGTTCCCGCGCACTTCCCAAAGGACGCGCACGGGCTTTATGAATTTGACGGTCAGCCGCTCTATGAATATCAAGGGCTTGACCGCATGGAACACGCCGGCTGGGGCACCCGCCGCTTTGACGTAGGGCGCGAGGAGGTACAAAGTTTCCTCATCTCCAACGCGGTGTTCTGGATTGAAACCTATCATATTGACGGGTTGCGCGTGGACGCCGTTGCCTCCATGCTCTATTTGGACTACGACAAAAAACCGGGCGAATGGATCCCCAATATTTACGGTGACAACCGCTGTCTGGAAGCCATTGCCTTTTTTCAAAAGTTGAACGACCGGCTCTCCCACCTTTACCCGGATGTTCTGACCATTGCCGAAGAGTCCACCGCTTGGGCAAACATTACCCACATGGGCGGTGACGGGCTTGGCTTTACGCTCAAATGGAACATGGGTTGGATGAATGATAGTCTTTCCTACCTTTGCGAGGATCCGCTCTGGCGGTGCGACCATCACAATCAACTCACCTTCCCCCTGACCTACGCCTACTCCGAGCGGTTCATCCTGCCGGTTTCGCATGATGAAGTGGTCCACGGGAAGAAATCGCTTTTGGACCGCGCCCCCGGACCTTACGAACAGAAATTTGCCAACGCGCGCGCCTATCTTGCCTATATGATGACAACGCCGGGCAAAAAGCTGTTGTTTATGGGCTCGGAGATCGGACAATTCCGCGAATGGGATTTTGCCGGGCAGATCGAATGGTTTTTGCTCGATTATCCCATGCACTCCGCCTTTCAATCCTATGTTGCCGCGCTGAACCATTTTTACCTTTCCACCCCCGCCCTTTGGGAAAAAGACGGCGATTGGGTAGGCGGCTTTGAATGGATTGACGCCGACAACGCTGAACAGAGTATTTATTCCTACCGCCGCAAAGATTCCGCCGGGCATGAGATTATTGTCTTGCTCAACTTTTTGCCCGTCCGGCGTGACGACTTTTTGCTCGCCGTCCCCTTTGCCGGCACCTATGAAGAGATCTTCAATTCCGATCGCCGGGAGTTTGGCGGCGAAGGAATTGTCAACAGCGGCAGGTTCCATACCGAGCCCTGTCTGCTCCGCTCCTACGGGAACGCCATTCGCATCTCGGTTCCCCCTATGAGCGCCTTGTTCTTCCGCTGCACCCGTAAAAAGAAGAAATCCGACCCCAGCGTAAATTGATTTTTTTGCAGGAGGTATCCTTCATGTTCAAAAAGAAAGAATGCGTTGCAATGTTGCTTGCCGGCGGTCAAGGCAGCCGTTTATATGCCCTGACCAAAAAGACCGCCAAACCCGCCGTTTCCTTCGGCGGCAAATACCGCATCATTGATTTTCCCCTTTCCAACTGCATCAACTCCGGTATGGACACCGTTGGCGTTCTGACCCAGTATCAACCGCTCCAACTCAACGAATACATCGGCAACGGATTGCCCTGGGATCTGGACCGCACCTTTGGCGGCGTTAAGATCCTGCCCCCCTATCAAGGGCAAAAGGGCGGCGACTGGTATAAAGGAACGGCAAACGCCATTTGGCAGAACATGGAGTTCATCAACCGTTACCGTGCCGATTACGTCATCATTCTTTCGGGTGACCACATTTACAAAATGAACTATTCCAAAATGCTGGCGGCACACAAAAAGAGCGGCGCCGACTGCACCATTGCGGTCATTGACGTCCCGCTGGAAGAGGCAAGCCGCTTTGGCATTATGAGTACGCGCGAGGACGGCAG
>CAMOHW010000064.1 GCA_946615525.1 uncultured Clostridia bacterium
CCTCTTTTGGCATATTCTGTTCGGAATTCAATCATCCCTAATTTGCGCCGCCGTTGCAAGCGGCTTTTTTGTATAGTTTGGCTATTGACAAGTATTGTTTTTCTCTTTATAATAAACAATAGGATATAAAGTTTTGTCTTTTGAGGAGAAAAAATGGAACTTTACGCGGTATTATCGTTGATCGGGGGCTTGGCATTCTTCCTGTTCGGAATGCACACCATGTCCTCCTCACTTTCCAAAATGGCGTCCGGCGGTTTGGAGCGCACACTCAAGCGGGTGACTTCCAAGCCTCTTTTGAGTATGCTTTTGGGCATTGTCATTACGGTTGCCATGCAGTCCTCCTCGGCAACCACCGTTATGTTGGTGGGGCTTGTCAGCTCCGGTCTGATGCAGTTTTCCCAGACCATCTATGTCATTTTGGGCGCCAATGTGGGCACCACGCTGACGGCATGGATCCTTTCGCTTTCCGGCATTCAAAACGAGGCGATTTGGGTGCAAATGCTCAAGCCCTCGCATTTTTCACCAATTGTTGCCATTGTCGGTATCGTGCTGTTGATGTTTACCAAAACCGATAAAAAGAAGACCATTGGAACGGTGATGATCGGGTTTGCACTGCTCATGTTCGGTATGGCGCTGATGAGCGATTCGGTCAGCCCGCTTGCCGAAAAGCCCGAGTTTCAGCAAATTCTTCAACAATTTGCAAACCCGTATCTCGGTTTGATCGCCTCGCTCGGATTTACGGCGATCGTGCAAAGCTCCGCCGCCACCATCGGCGTCTTGCAGGCCATCTCGCTTTCGGGCAGTATGAGTTATTCCATGGCTATCCCCATGGTCATGGGGCTGAATATCGGTACCTGTGCCACCTCGCTCATCTCCTGCATCGGCGCAAACACCAACGCCAAGCGCGTTGCCGTTTCGCACCTGACCATCAAGATCCTGGGCGCAGTCGCGGGTTTACCGGTCTTTTTGATCCTGGAGTATTTCGGCGCGCTCCCGTTTGCTTCCGCGGCGGTAACGCCCTGGGGCATTGCGCTGATCCACACCGTTTACAATCTGCTCTTAACGCTGATCTTTCTGCCCCTTTCCAAACCGCTTGCCCGCCTGGTGGAAAAGTTGGTGCGCGAAAAGAAACAGGAGGAGCGCAACCCGGTCTTTACGCTGGACGAGCGGCTGTTGAAGGTCCCCTCGGTCGCTATTGCCGAGTGCGCGAATAAAACCGGCGAGATGTGCAGCATTGCGCGCAGCGTCTTGCAGGATTCCTTTGATATGCTGTTCGATTACAAAAAAGAGACCGCCGCAAAGATTGAGGAGCAGGAAAACAAACTGGATCTTTTGGAAGACAAATTGGGCACCTATCTTGTGCCGCTGGGCACCAAAAACCTTTCGTTGGCGGATAGCCGCAAGGTTTCGGAAATGTTGCATACCATCGGCGATTTTGAGCGTCTGGGCGACCATGCCGTCAACCTGATGAAGGTTTCGCGCGAGATCTGCGAGAAAAAGATCGTCTTTTCCGAGGAAGCCATGCAGGAGTTGCATACCGCCATACAGGCGGCGGGCGAGATTTTGGACCTGACCGAGCAGGCCTATCGCACCGGGAACGCGGCGCTTGCCCACAAAGTGGAGCCGCTGGAACAGGTCATTGACCACCTGATCTCCACCACCAAGGACAACCACATTGACCGCCTGGTTGCAGGGAACTGCACCATTGAACACGGCTTTGTGCTTTCGGATATTCTGACCAATATCGAGCGCATTTCCGACCACTGCTCCAATGTTGCCGTTGCTTTGATCGAGCTTGGGCACAATTCCTTTGAAACGCACCAATACCTCAACGGCGTCAAATCGGGCGATGAGGAGTTTGACACCATGTATACCGGCTACGCCGAAAAATACGGTGTTTTATAAGGCAAAAGCGCAAAAAAGTTTTCCTATTTTGATAAAATGATTGACAAACCAAATCGTTTATGATAAACTGATAGTCGAATGACGATGACGGAGTCCCGCTAAAGGAGCAACTTACAGAGAGCGCGCGTCGGGTGAGAGCGCGCAGTTGAGCCGGAAGCATTTTTGGGCATCGCTCCCGAGTCGGTCTGCCCAAGGCCGCCCGGCGGTTGTGTAAGCAGACCCGTTCCCCGCGTTAAGGGAGAAAAAGTGCGCCGCTTTGCGGCGAAGATGAGTGGTACCACGGAAACATCCGTCTCATGCCTCCCCCAAAGGGCATGGGACGGTTTTTATTTGTTTTTATAAATCTTTCGGATATAGGAGTCAGAGAAAAATGGCAAAAGATTACACAAGCACGCTCAACCTGCCGGCAACCGAGTTCCCCATGCGGGCAAATCTGCCTGAAAGAGAACCGGGTATGCAGGAATACTGGCAAAAGATCAAACTTTACGATCTGTTGCAGAAAAACGGCGCCGGAAAGCCCCTGTTCAACATCCATGACGGACCTCCGTTCTCCAACGGAAACATCCACATGGGCACGGCAATGAACAAGATCTTAAAGGACATCATCAACAAGTCCAAGACCATGTCGGGTTTCCATGTGCCTTATTTCCCGGGTTGGGATAACCACGGTATGCCCATTGAGTCCGCCATCATCAAGCAAAACAAACTCGACCGCAAAAAAATGTCCATTCCCGAGTTCCGCAACGCCTGCCATCAGTTTGCGCAGGACTTTGTGGAAAAACAGATGGCGCAGTTCAAGCGGCTGGGCGTTACGGCGGATTGGGAGCACCCCTATCTGACCATGGACCCCTCGTTTGAAGCGCGGGAGATCAAAGTTTTCGGTGAAATGTATCGCCGCGGCTATATCTACAAGGGCATGAAGCCGGTTTACTGGTGTCCGCACGATGAAACCGCGCTTGCCGAGGCGGAGATCGAGTATCAGACCGACCCCTGCACCTCCATTTACGTCAAGTTCCGCGTCAAGGACGATCAGGGCAAACTTTCGGGTATTTGCGACCTTTCCAAGACCTATTTCGTCATTTGGACGACCACGACCTGGACGCTTCCCGGCAACCAGGCAATCGCCCTGAACCCGGTGGAATCCTATATTTTGGCGCGCGTTCCGAACGGAGAGACCTACATTCTTGCCGAGGCGCTTTGCGAAAAGACTATGCAGGCCGCCGGCATTGAAAGCTGGGAGACCCTTGCTTCTTTCAAGGGGCAGGATTTTGAATACATGACCGCACAGCACCCGTTCTTGGATCGGGATAGTCTTGTGGTGGTTGCCGACTATGTTACCATGGATAGCGGCACCGGTTGCGTGCATACCGCGGGCGGATTCGGCGCGGACGATAACATCACCTGCCGCCGCTACAACCTGCCGCCCCTGGTCCCGGTGGACGACCGCGGCTACCAGACCGCAGAAGCCGGCAAGTTTGCCGGACTGCGCTATGACGAATCCAACAAAGCCATTCTGGAAGATTTGAAAGAGACCGGCGCGCTTTTCGCCTCCGAGGAACTCACGCACGAGTATCCTCACTGCTGGCGGTGTAAACAGCCCATCATCTTCCGTGCAACACCGCAATGGTTCTGCTCGGTAGAGGCGTTCAAAGAGGACGCCGTTCGCGCGGCTGACGCCGTAGAATGGTTGCCCGAATGGGGCGGCGAGCGCATGAAACAGATGATCCGCGAGCGTGCCGACTGGTGCATTTCCCGTCAGCGCCATTGGGGTCTGCCCATTCCGGTCTTCTACTGCGACTCCTGCAAAAAGCCCATTGTGACCGACGAGAGCATTGAGGCAGTCTCCAAGGCGTTTGGAGAGAGCGGTTCCAATGTTTGGTATGAAAAAACCGCCGCCGAACTCCTGCCTGCCGGATTTACCTGCCCGCATTGCGGCGGCAAGTCCTTCTACCGGGAAACCGACACGCTGGACGGCTGGTTTGACTCCGGTTCTTCTCATTACGCAACCGACGACCATACCGGTTACCGTTGGCCTGCCGACCTCTATCTGGAAGGCGCCGACCAATACCGCGGCTGGTTCCAGTCCTCGCTGCTCACCGCCGTTGGCGCGGGCAAAACCGCCCAAGCACCCTACCGCACCGTTCTGACGCACGGTTGGGTTGTGGACGGAGAGGGCAAGGCCATGCACAAATCGCTCGGCAACGCCATTCTCCCCTCGGATGTCATTCCCAAATACGGTGCCGATTTGGTGCGCCTTTGGGTTGCTTCCTCGGATTATCGCGTGGATGTTCGCGTTTCGGATCCCATCTTCCGTCAACTTTCGGATGCCTACCGCAAGATCCGCAATACGGCGCGCATCCTGATCGCCGATTTGAACGATTTTGACCCGAATACCGATATGCTCCCGCTTGACACCCTGCCCGAGATCGACCGCTGGATCATCTCGCGCATGAACGATCTGACCAAAACGGTGCGGGAGTCCTACGAGGACTATGAGTTCCACGTAATCTATCACGAGATCGGCAATTTCTGCACCAACGAGCTTTCCAAACTTTACGTTGATATTACCAAAGACCGCCTCTATGTGGAAAAGGCGCAAAGCAAAGAGCGCCGGAGCGCCCAAACGGCAATGTATGTTGTCCTTTCGGGGCTGATTCGTCTGCTGGCTCCCATCCTGGCATTTACCGGCGAGGAAATGTGGCAGGCCATTCCCCACAAAGCGGGTGACAAGACCGAGAGCGTATTCCTCAACGATATGCCGGAATATGACGCTTCTCTCGCTTTTGCCGACATCCGCGGCAAGTGGGATCACCTGTTTGATCTGCGCGACGACGTAATGAAGGCGCTGGAACTTGCCAGAGCCGAAAAACTGGTTGGCAAATCGCTGGAAGCAAAAATCACCATTTACACCGAGGCAAAAGACCTTTACGATCTGCTTGCCGTGTTTGGCAAGGAACTGGAAACCGTCTTTATCGTTTCGGGTGTCAAACTGGAACTCGGCAAAGCGCCTGCCGGCGCGCATACCGAGGGGACCTTCCCCATCGGCGTCCTGGTCGAAAAGGCCGACGGTTGCAAGTGTGACCGCTGCTGGACCTTTGCCACCGAGGGCAAACATACCGAGGACGGCGGCTTCCTCTGCGAGCGTTGCCGCAAGATCCTGGGCGAATAAACTTTACCTGTAAATAAAGAGCAAAGGAGGAACGCATGGTCACCATTTTGATTTTGGCAGCCGTCATTTTGGGCATTGTCGGGTTGGATCAACTCACCAAATGGCTCGTTGTCCAACATTTGCCGTTGGGTTCCTCCTATCAATGGATCCGGAACGTCGTTCACTTTACCTATGTCCGCAACGAGGGCGCCGCGTTTGGCATTTTGAGCAATCACCGCTGGGTCTTTTTGGTGCTTTCCGCCATTGCCATTGTGGGGCTGGGCGTTTACCTGTTCCGCTTTTGCAAGCAGAATTGGGTTTACAAAATCTCGCTCGCCTTTCTCATCGGCGGCGGCATCGGCAATATGATCGACCGCATTGCTTTTGGCTATGTGGTGGACTTTATTGAGTGGCCCTGGCTTTGGTTGCCGGTTTTGAAGATGTATTTTCCCATTTTCAACATTGCCGATTCGTTTGTCACCGTTGGCGTTGT
>CAMOHW010000065.1 GCA_946615525.1 uncultured Clostridia bacterium
CCGTAGCCGTCCATCCAGGTGACGGTGTAGAGGCGGTCGGACCGGTTCCACTGCGCGGTATAGGTCACATTTTTGGTAACGGTTGCCGCCAAAGCGGGCGACCAACCGATAAAATCATAGCAATATTGTTCGTCTTGCCAGGATTCCGGAACGGTCGGGGCAATGTTTGCTCCGTAGTCAAGAAGTTGCAGGATCGGCTCTCCATGCCCCAAGTCCCAGGTGACGGTGTATTGATTGACCGTTGCAACCCAGATTGCGGTATAGGTCACCTCTCCGGATACCGTTTGAATCTCGGGCGACCAGCTGGCAAAGGTATAGGTATATTGCGCGTTGGCTGGGCGATTGGGATTGGCGGGTTTTTGGGGCGTTGTGCCAAAGGAAAGCACTTCTTCATAGACGGTGCCGCCATCATAGCCGTTCTTCCAGGTAACGGTATAACTGCGGGTGGTGGTCTGCCATACCGCGGTATAGGTCACACTGCCGGTAACGGCATCCAGCGAGGTCCCTTTGGGAATGACCGTTTCGCCGTTGTCTTTTCTCCAACCGGCAAAATCGTAGGTGAATTGCGCGTCGGCCTTGCGCGTTGGAACGCCGTGAGTCGGAATTGTGCCATAGGAAAGCGTTTGTTGCTCGTTCTCGCTACCGTTATCCAAATTCCAGGTGACGGGATAGGAACGCAGAACCGGAGTCCAGATTGCCTGATAGGTAATGTCTTCGGTCGCGTTTACAACCGCAGGCGACCAACCGGCAAAAGTATAAGTATATTGCGCGTCGGCAGGGCGGTCGGGATCGGTGTGCGCCGGCTTTTCGCCGTATGCGACCCAAACGGGGTCTTCTTCGGGCGCGCCGTCATAGCCGAGGTCCCATGTCACGGCGCAGAACAGCGGAAAACGGTTCCAAATTGCGGTATAGGTCTTCTCTCCGGTCACAGGACCAATGGTCGCGTTCCAACCGGCAAAGAGGTAAAAATAGGTTTCGTCATCCGGCCGCGTCGGGTCGGCGGGCTTTTGGGGCGTCTGCCCGTATGCCACCGGAATCTTGATCTCCTCGGCTCCCTCGTAATCCGGATCCCAGGTGACGGTGTATTCCCGGTCCTTGCGCGAAAAAACGGGATAGAGTGAAAGATCTTCCGTAATTTCTTTGGTCAGGTCCAGCGGCTCGGTCGAACCGTGCGTAGCCCAGCCGCAGAAAGTATAATCATATTGCGTTGTTTGATAATCGTCCAGCACCGGCGAAGATTCCGGCACAGTTTGATACTCCAATCCCGTGCGCTGAAGTTCGGTCCCGTCGGCTTGATAAAAGATGACGGTGCGCTTGTTTTGGTAGGTGACGGTCTTGGTAACCGTTTGGGTCAGCGTAAGCGTTTGCGCGCTGCCCCTTGCCGTCCTCTCGGGGAGAAGTCCCGCGTCGTATTGCGCGACCAATTCCTGCTCCCTTTCGGTCAGTTCCGGGTTTTCGGGTTCGTTGCCGGGGGCTTCGACCGGGTCCGGCTCCTGCGGTTTAACAGGTTGGCTCACCTCTTGCGGCGGAGTGGGCGCTTGCGTTGGGCGAGCTTCTTCCGGCTGCGGCACAACGGTCGGTGCGACCGGTTCGACCGGCTCTGCCGCGGGGCAGAAAATGCCGCCCGGAGCAGCAGAATCGGTGTCTGCCGGGCGCAAGGCAGGTTCCACCAGATCTCCGATCTTTTTTTTCGTCGTCTGCGGATACTGCATGGGAAGTTCCAGGGAAAGATCAACGGTGTGCGTGCCTCCGCTATCCCTCAAAAGCGCTTGCAAAACATACAACTGGGCAAGGAATTGCTGAAAATGCGGAACTTTTTCCAGGTAGTTTACGCCCATATATTGCCGGACGCCGGCGACACCGTAAATCGAATTGATCTTATCATACAGCGTCCACATATTCTCGCATAGATCCACATAGATCTCGGAATACACGGCAAAAAGCGCCTGCTTCTTTTCAAACTCCGAAGAATAGTGTGCGCTTCTTGCATTGGCATATCTTGTCAAAAGGTCGCGCACATTTTTCGTTGCCTGTTTTGCGGGCTTTACCGTATCTTTTTGGCTGATGCCGGCATAGGTCATGCTGGAACTCAAAACCGTGTCAACCGTTCCGCCCATCAGACTGGGATAGAAGCACCAATCGTTGCCGTCGGTAGTCGGTGTGAACATGACCTCCATGATGGCAAGGCAGGAATCTATGGTTTTCATGGTTTGGACGTTGGTATTGTATTCGTCCTTGGCGGCCAGGTAGTTGGCAAAATCGATCCCGTATTGATCGTATTGCTCCCAGGCGGCGGAAAGCACGAGATATGCTTCCATGTTCTGTTCATACTGCGCCCGGGCACTAAGATAGTTGTTATATGCCAATTGCTGCGTTTGCCAGCGCGTGTAATCCTTTTGGTATTTTTCGAGCGCCTGGCAATAGGCGTTATAAAGCGCCTCCCGCGCTTCCCAATCGGCGTGGGCATCCAGTTTTTCGCGCAGTGCCTTTGCCTCCGGGAAGGCGCCGGTCAAAATGGTATCGGCGGTTTCCGCCGAAAGGACGACCGACCAGGCATAATTTACGCAAACTTCTACCGTATCCGAATGCCAAAGATCGGAATAGGTATAGGAATACGCGTTGCCGCTCTTTACAAGCGGTTGTGCCTGACCGTTTGCTTTGCAGACCGTTTGCGGGATCCAGACGATCTCCTCGCCGTTTTGCGCGGAATAGGAAAAGGGCAGCGCCGAAATCGTCAGCGTTCCCGCCGTTTTGTCATAAGTTGAAGAGATCAGCCACTCGGAAAGCCCCGCGGTCGAATAGGAGAGAGAAAACATATTCCGGGCACGCAGATAGGCGCGTTCAAAATCGGTCAGCGCGACCTCCTCGCCAAAGAGCAGATCAAACAGCTCGTCGGCATAAAAGGTCCGGTCGGTGTCATTGCCTTTGCCGTAGTGCAGGTCCTGACCTGCCGCCGCGACCGACAAAACGGGGAGCAACAAGACCAGTGCCAGCCCGATACCAACCAAAAAACGAACCGCTTTTTTCATGCGTTTTCTCCCCCTTTCTGCCATAAAGCATATTACTCTTATTTTAATTATTTTAGCATATCAAGATATAAAAGTCAAGTTGTTTTGTCCGGAAAAATCCGGAAAACAAAAAGAGGGCGCCCGCAGGCGTCCTCTTTTTTGGCAAAACCGAATTACGCGGGAATCACGTTCACGGCGCGGAGTTTTGCACTGTTTTTGGGATCGGGTTCGGTATCGAACGTGACCTTCTGACCTTCGGTAAGGGTCTTGAAGCCTTCGACCTGAATCGCCGAGAAATGGACAAACACATCATCGCCGCCGTTGTCGTTGGAAATGAAGCCGTAGCCCTTTTCAGCGTTGAACCACTTGACTGTACCGGTGTTCACTCTGGGTACCTCCTGCAAATATTTCGTACCCGGAGAAAAGACAAAATCCAAATCGCACGGAAAAATCCGGGCGACGCAGAGTTGAGATCCATCGCGAATACGGGAACAGTATAACACACTTTGCCCTGCCCGTCAATAGGTTTTTGTAATTTTTTGGTTGCGTTGCCAAAATATTTTTCCCGTTTTTTCGCCGCAAAAACCGTTGCGTTTTCTTTTTTTGACAAGCGCCGAAAAAAAGCGACAGGCACCCGTCTTTTACTTTTGGCGGAGTGAAAAACCGGGGAAATACTCCCCAAGCGGAATCTTGACCGCGCTCTCGTAGATGGCGAGGGGGTGTACTTTTTCCAGCGTTGCTCTTGCCTGGTGACCGCAGGTGAGAAGCAGAATATCGCCACCCATAGCGGACGCGCTTTCGGCATCGTGATCGGTGTCGCCAACCATCAGCGGAAGGGCGTCCGGGTTGCGCCGTTTCCACTCCCGCGCAAGGTCTGCTTTCCCGTAGGCATGGTGAGTGTCGGCTCCGAGGATCTCATCAAACAGATCGGCGATCCCCAAAAAGCGCAACTGCTCCAAAAGCATTTCCCGCTTGGTCGCCGAGAGCAAGATCTGCGGAATGCCCGAATCCTTTACCGCGCGCAACACCTCTACAATGCCTTCGTAAACCGGTGCCTCTTCTTTTTGGCTGTTGTAATCGTTCATCCATTCGTCGGCAAGGACCGAAAATGAGATTTTGGAAAAATCAAACCCCAATCTTGCGTAGTAATCAATGACCGGAAAGCCGAAAACCGCCCGATAGGCGTCCTTGCCCGAAAGCAGGGGCAAGCCGTAGTGTTGCAACAGGCGATTGGTAATATCAACGTCATAGGCAACGTCATCCAGAATGGTGCCGTTAAAATCCCAAATCAAGTGTGTATAGCGTTTCATTTTTATTGTGATGCCTTTCTTTTCCTGCTTTTTGGAAAGACTGTTTTTCCTTTCCTCTTTTGCCGGAAAGTGTGGGTTGCGCGACCGCGCGCCGGTATGTTAAAATGGGAGTACCTCAAAGAAAGGAGTTTTCCCCATGAACATCAAAAAAAAGGTCCTGCTGTTTCTGGTTGCGGCGACTTTGCTGTTCGGGCAAGCGGGATTGTTTGCCGCTTCCGCCGAGCCGCCCGGGGGCATTGTTACCCCGGTCTATCTGGAAAGGACGGAGGTGCTTTCCGGCGAATGCCTGCGAATTGACGGAACGACCTATGTTCCGCTGCGCAAATTCTGCGCGCTGTTCGGCGCCAATGACATTGCCTGGAACGCCTGGACCAAGACCGCTACCGTGACCGCCGAAAACCTCTCCATGACGGTGCGGACCGGTAATGTTTACATCCAAGCAAACGGACATTATTTTTATACCGTTGGTGCAATACTCAACATTGCCGGGTCGCTTTATGTGCCCATTCGTCCCCTTGCCCGCGCCTTTGCGCTGGACCTGGGATGGGACGCGAGCGCTTGCGCCGTCCGGCTCTCCCGCACCGGCAGAAGCACCGTGGAACAGGCAAATTATGACGCCGACACCCTCTACTGGCTCTCGCGCATCATTTCCGCCGAGGCACGGGGCGAGTCTTTGGAAGGACAGATCGCCGTTGGGAACGTGGTTTACAACCGCGTTGCCTCCCGCGAGTTTCCAAACACCGTTTGGGGCGTGATCTTCGATCGAAAATACGGCACGCAGTTCTCGCCGGTGTCCTTTGGCACCATTTACGATGCCCCTTCGGCAAGCGCGGTGATTGCGGCAAAGATTTGTATGGAAGGATATACGCTCTCGGATCAGGCGCTCTATTTCGTCAATCCGCGCCTGGCGACCAGTACCTGGATCCAGCGCGCACGTCCCTACCTGTTTACCATCGGCAACCATCAATTTTACGCATAAAGGCCGTCCTGCGCCACACCTGCCGTCCGGTTCCGACATATACTGACAATGGCAGGAACAGCGGACAGACGCCCTGCTCCTGCTCGGCACAGCAAAAAAGAAAAAATCTTTCCGCCCGACCGGTGTCGGGCGGTTTTTTATTTGTGGTATTTGGTGCCGCGCAGAATGCCCAGCGAGCGATAGAGCGTTTCCAACAGGATAACTCTCATCAGTTGATGAGGAAAAGT
>CAMOHW010000066.1 GCA_946615525.1 uncultured Clostridia bacterium
CATGATGGTCATGCGGCGGTCGCGTTCGTTTTCAATCGTCCGCGAGGCCATAATGCCGGGAACACCGCAACCCGAACCGATGAGCATGGGGATAAAGGACTTGCCGGAAAGGCCGAAGCGGCGGAAAATGCGGTCCAGCACAAAGGCAACACGCGCCATATAGCCGCAGGCCTCCAAAAATGCCAGTAGAATGAACAGAACCAAAATTTGAGGAACAAATCCCAACACCGCGCCAACGCCGCCGATGATGCCGTCCACAATCAGACTTTCCAGCCATTCGGGAGTGTGAATCGCCTCCAATCCGTTGCCGATGAGCACCGGAATACTCGGAATCCAAACGCCGTATTCGGTGGTGTCGGGAACACCCTCGACTTCCTCGCCAAAGTAGGCGTCATAATAACCGGAAATATCAAATCCTGCCTCGGCAAGCGCGTCGCCGTAGCTTCCGTAGGCCTCGTCAAAGGCACCAAAATCAACGGCTTCCATTGCGTCGGCAATGTCGCCGGCGCCAATGATGTCGGCTTCGCTTGCCGCTTTGACGGTTGCAAGCGCCAAAACGCCGTCTTCCGATTTGAGCGAATCGTCAAAATAGTCTTCCATGGCGGCTTCATATTTTTTGGTGCCAATGCCAAAGAGGTGGAAGCCGTCGCCAAACACGCCGTCGTTCATAAAGTCGGTCATAAAGGTTCCAACGGTGGTTACGGAGATGAAATAGACCAGGAACATGATGGCGGCAAAGATGGGCAGCGCCGCCCAACGGTTGGTGACCACGCGGTCGATCTTATCCGAGGTGGTCATCTTTTTGACGCTCTTTTTCTTGTAGCAGCCCTTGATGATGGAGCCGATGTAAACATAGCGCTCGTTGGTGATGATGGACTCCGCGTCGTCGTCCATTTCTTTCTCCACGCGGGCAATATCCTGCTCGATGTGGTCCAGCGTTTCTTTGGGGAGCTTTAACGATTGAATCACCTTTTCATCACGCTCGAACAGCTTGATGGCATACCAGCGCTGTTGCTCTTCGGGCAGGTCGTGAACGGTGACCTCCTCGATGTGCGCCAGGGCGTGCTCTACCTCGCCGCCAAAGGTGTGCATGGGAACCGTTTTGGTATTCTTTGCCGCGTCAATTGCCGCTTGGGCCGCCTCAGTAATGCCGGTGCCTTTGAGCGCCGAGATCTCCATGACTTTGCAACCCAGAGCGCGGGAGAGCTGCTCGGTGTTGATGACGTCGCCGTTCTTTTTGACCACGTCCATCATGTTCACGGCAACCACAACCGGAATGCCGAGTTCGGTGAGCTGTGTGGTCAGGTAGAGGTTGCGTTCCAGGTGGGTGCCGTCCACAATGTTGAGGATGGCGTCCGGGCGCTCGCCAATCAGATATTCGCGGGCAACCACTTCCTCCAGCGTGTAGGGGGAAAGGGAATAGATGCCCGGCAGGTCGGTGATGATAACGCCTTCCTGCTTTTTGAGTTTGCCTTCCTTTTTCTCAACGGTAACGCCGGGCCAGTTGCCAACAAACTGGTTGGAGCCGGTCAGCGCGTTGAAGAGCGTGGTCTTGCCGCAGTTGGGGTTGCCGGCAAGGGCAATGCGAATTTGTTTTTCCATAAAAATTTCAATCTCCTTTTCTTCCGAAAATTCAATTCTTTTTGAGGTCAGATCAATTCGATCATTTCGGCGTCGGCTTTCCGCAGGGAAAGTTCGTAGCCGCGCACGGTAATTTCAATGGGATCTCCCAGCGGAGCCACTTTGCGGACGTAAATCTCCACCCCTTTGGTAATGCCCATGTCCATAATTCTGCGCTTGACGGCACCTTCGCCGGTCAGCTTGGCAACCTGAACCGTTTCGCCGATTTTTGCATCTTTGAGCGTTTTCATTGACGTTTTCCTCTTTCTACCTTATTTTTTTATAAAAGAAACAGCTAAAAAAGGTCAAACCATAATTTTTTGCGCCATTTCGCGACTGATGGCAATGCGCGAATCCATAATTTTGACAATGATATTTCCGGCAAGCGTTGTGATGATGGTCACCACGCTTCCAACGTGAAATCCAATGTCGGCAAGATGCTGGCGCACGTCGGGACTGCCGCCGATCTTCTTGACGACCAGTTCCTCGCCCTCGGGGGCAAAATTCAAAGGCATCATTGTTTGTTCTCCTTTGGTAATACAATATGCCAAACGGCTGCTTTTTAAAAAAGTTAGCTTATGCTAACCATAACAAATTATACGCCCCCGCGCGGATTTTGTCAACCGTTTTGCCATATTTTTTTGGATTTTGGGAAAATCAACAAAAACAGTTAGCAAAAGCTAACCGAATTTTGTGAAAAAATACAAAAAGAGAAGGGGACTTTTCTTGCAAGAAAAGCCCCCGTTCTCTCTTATTACTGCCTCAACTTCCTCCGGCGACGGAAGCGGGACCACATAATGATAATCGGTTGACCGGGGATGCCGAGCAGGTAGATGAGCCAGACCGATGGTTTGCCGGCAACGAGGAAAGAGATATGGATGGACGCGAGCAGCGACCACATAAGAAGAGAAATAATGAAGTAATTTCGTTTTTGATTGAACCAAAGAGTATTGAAGATCAGCCAGACGATACAGGAAACCGGAACGGCATAAAGGAAGGCGAGCCAGAAATTTTCGGGGATCCGGTCCAGGATCGAGCCACCGGTTGAGAAGGTCAGAGTGGCAATGAGCCAGACCATGACCACGCCGATCCCGGTAATGATGGTATGGTTCCGGAGCCGGTGAGCGGGCGGAACCGGTGCATCGGCAAGTTCGGCCGGGTGTTCATCCGAGAGCAGGTAATCCACGGTCACGCCGAAGAGGTCGGCGATGCGTTTGAGGATCACCACATCGGGCAGAGATTCGGCACGCTCCCATTTGGAAACGGCTTTATCGGTATAGTTGAGCGCCTCGGCAAGTTCGGACTGCGTCATGGCGCTTTTCTTTCGCAGCGCAACCAGATTGGCAGCAACAATGCGCTTGATGGCTTCGGTTTCCACGCGCAATCTCCTTTCCCTGAAACATTTCTTTGTCTATTATATCATAAATTGATGATGAAATCAACCGGAAAAAAGTCGATTTTACAATTTGGACAAATTTGGCTCTACCGGCGGTAGAGTGCCGAAAACAGACGGTAGAGCCGCAGTAGAATGGTGTAGATTGACAGGAAAGAACGGGCGGCGGTATAATAAAAGGGCGAAATCCGGTACCAATGGAGGTTCACAATGAAGAAGCGAAACACAGAGGTTCAGCCGATCCGGTCGATCCGGGAGATGATGGAAATTGCCGTCACTCAGAATCCGAACCTGATCTCCTATCAGTATCAGAACGGCAAAGAGCTGATCAGCGTCACCACGCTGGAGTTTTACGACAGTGTGGAGAATCTGGGCGCGAAACTGACCGAAATGGGGTTTGGGAGATCCCATATCGCCTGCGTGGGAGAGAACAGCTACCCCTGGATCCAGACCTTTCTTATGTCTTTGATGACGGCGGGCGTCTTCGTTCCGATCGACAAGGAGCTCCCTGCCGACAATATGATCTATCTCTTAAACGAAAGCGACAGCGAGATCGTCTTCTGCTCCGAAAAATACGAAAAGATTTTTGCCGACCATCGCGCGGAGCTGCCGTGTGTGAAAAAGATCGTTTGCTTTGAAAGAGCCGATCACGAGGGCGATTTTCTTTCCTTCCGGCGGCTGATCGCCGAAGGTGCCAAACTCGACCGCGCGGCATACGATTCGCTGAAAAGTGACGCGAATGAGTTGAAATATCTGGTCTATACATCGGGCACGACCGGGATCGCCAAGGGCGTGATGCTTACCGAACACAATCTTTGCTGCGGGATCTACTACGGTCTGCTTGTTTCAAGCATCTACGAAAAAGGTCTGTCGGTCCTACCCTATCACCACACCTACGAGGCCGTTTGCGAACTGCTCGTTTCGATCCATCACCAAACCACGATCTGCATCAACGATTCGCTTCGCCATGTGCAGAAGAATCTGCAATTCTATCGTCCTACGCACATCTATCTGGTCCCGGCGTTTTCGGACCACTTTTATAATAGTATCTGGTCCACTGTGCGCAAGCAGGGAAAGGAAAAGCTCTTTCGCCGGATGCTGAAACTTTCGGACGGTCTGCGAAAAATCGGGATCGACTTGCGGCGCGTGTTCTTTCGCTCAATCCTCAAACAGTTTGGCGGCAAACTGCGACGGATCGTCTGCGGCGGCGCGCCCATTCGTCCGGAAGTCGGCGCCTTCTTTGACCAGATCGGCATTGCGCTGACCGGCGGCTACGGCATCACCGAATGCTCTCCGCTCGTTTCGGTCAATGATGACGACAAAACAAACAATTTCTCCTCGGCAGGGCATCACCTTGCCTGCCTTCAATGGAAGATCAACGATCCGATCGACGGCATTGGCGAGATCTGTGTGAAGGGCGATGTCGTCATGCTCGGTTACTATAAGCGCCCCGACCTGACCGCCGAAGCCATTCAAAACGGCTGGTTCTACACCGGCGACTACGGTTATATCAACGAAAAGGATGAAATTGTCATCACCGGGCGCAAAAAGAACATCATCGTTTTGAGCAACGGCAAGAATATCTATCCCGAGGAAATGGAACTGCGGATGCAGCAGGCGCTGCCCTACCTGACCGAGGTCGTCGTTTCAGGCATCCGGAACGAACACGGGCAGGACACCGGCCTTGCCGCCGAATGTTACATCGCCGATGAAACGATCAACCGCGAAAAAGTTCCCGGCGACATCCGCGCCGCCCTTTCCGCCCTACCCGCCTATAAACAAATTTTGAATATCACCTTCCGCGCCGAACCCTTTCCCAAAACCACATCGAATAAAATCAAGAGGGGATAAGATATTGAGAGCGGGGGACTTTTCTTGCAAGAAAAGGCCCCCGCTCCTGTATTTTGATACATTCTCAATCTCTATCCGCCGTTACAACAATGTCGGCGCCGGTGTCAAGCACGTTGGCAATGACAACGTCCCCAATATGGACGGGCAGGGTAACGGTAGCGGCGTTAATGGCGTCCATGCAGGCAAAGATCAACTCTTTTGGAATGGTGCGGCTGGTTTTGACCGGGACGGGCTCACCGCCCATTGCGCGGACGGTGGAAGTGACGGTGCGCATGGGATGCGTGCACTCGTCAATGGCGTATTGTTTGCCGCGGGGGCAGGTAAAGCCCTCGATGTTTTCAATGGCTCCGTTGGCGGCAAACTCCACTTGGAGTTGACAGCCGCGCGGGCAGACGATACAGGTCAAGTTTCTTGTCATATCAGTTTTCCTCCAGGGCAAAATAGAGGTCGGTTGCGCCGGAAAAGGCATCGGATTTGAGGGTTACGCTCTCCATTTCCCCGGGCGCCACCTTGATTTTCTTGCGCGCGTAGATTGCGGTTCCGTTCTGGTCGGTTACTTTCACGGTCACGTTGCGGTAAACGTCCGCCACGCGGAATTGATGGCTGACATTCCCCATTTGAAAACC
>CAMOHW010000067.1 GCA_946615525.1 uncultured Clostridia bacterium
CACGGCAGGATCGGCCGCCGTGTGGATCGGGCAGTTATGATAGAAGCGGTTGAACGCCGCCGCAACATCCAGAATAAAGCGCGTAACAATGCTTGGCTCATAATCGGCGATCGCGTTGCAGACCCGTTCACCGAAGCGGCAGAGGGTTTTGACGAGTGCCGCCTCTTCCTCGCAGGTGATGCGAACCGTTTTGCAGTCATTCCCACCCGCTTTTGCAAGCACCGAGCAGGCGCGCGCGTAGGTATATTGGACATACGGACCGGTATTGCCGTCAAAGTTCAGCGCCTCGTCCATAGTAAAGTTGATATCCTTCATACGGTTGTTGGAGAGATAGTAGAAGACGATCGCTCCAACGCCGACGGCTTCGGCGATCTCGTCATCATTTTCGGCAACCTGCCCTTTCTCGCGGCGGATCTCACGCACCTTCTCAATGGCACGGTCAAACAAGTCGCGCAGCAGAACAACATTTCCCGTCCGCGTTGCCAACTTTTCGCCGCCCAGCGAAACGGTTCCGTAAGGAACATGCACAAGCTCGTTATACCAGGGATAGCCCATGAGTTCCACGACCTTGAACCATTGTGCAAAGTGGAGGGATTGCTGGGCACTGGTGACATAAACGGCTTTATCAAAATGATAGTTCTCTTTGCGGTAAACCGCCGCGGCAATATCCCGCGTCGGATACAGCGTGGAGCCATCGCGTTTTAGGATCAGGCAAGGCGGCATATTGTAGTCCGAAAGGTCCACAATGGAGGCGCCATCGTCAATTTTAAGTAATCCTTTTTGCCGGAGTTTTTCAATTTGCGCCGGCATTTTGTCGGTGTAAAAGCTCTCACCGAGGTAGGAATCAAAGGTAATACCCAACTGTTTGTATGTCTTTTCATATTCCTTTAAGCTGATGTCAACAAACCAGCGCCAAAGAGCAAGGTTTTCGGTGTCACCGGTTTCCAGCTTATGGAACTCTGCGCGCGCCGCATCCGCAAGGTCTTCGCGCGGTGGAACACCCTTTTCAGGATCGCCTTTGATTTCATTGTTGATGCGGACATACAGTTCGACCAGACGGTTGATGCCGCCGGTTTCCACCTCTTGTTTGTTGCTCCAAAGCCGGAATGCGAGGATCAATTTGCCAAACTGCGTTCCCCAGTCGCCGAGATAGTTGATGCCAAAGCAATCAAATCCGGCAAACTCGTGCAGTTTGCGAATGGAATGCCCGATCACCGTTGTTCCCAGATGCCCGATATGGAATGGTTTTGCAACATTGGGAGAGGAATAATCCAAAACGACTTTTTTCCCTTTTCCGAAATCCTGTGCACCGTAGCGGTCGCCTTTTTGCAAAACTTCGGGAACAATGTCGGTTTCCAGATATTCATTGGAGATCGTAAAGTTCAGATACCCGTTGACCGCAGTTGCCGAAGCAATGGCGCGGTCTTTGACGATCTCGGCAAGCGTTTGCGCGATTTGCACCGGAGAACGGCGCAAAACTTTGCTCAACCGAAAGCACGGAAAAGCAAGATCGCCCATGGTTGGATCCGGGGGATATTCCAAGAGTCCCGCAACCTCAACGGTGGAAAGTCCGTGGTCGGGATTGAGAGAATCCGCGCCCGTAAGGATGGCTTCTGCCACTCTTTTTTTGATGGTTTGCATAGTTTGATTTCCTTTATGGTAGATTCTATAAATTACTGTACTTTTTTTGTAAAATCTGCTGTTTTCGCTTCAATAACGCCCAAAAGTACCGCGGAATTCAACAAAAGTTGTGCCCCGCGTCTGCCGGAACTGACGGTGATTTGCTCATGATTTTCGGCAGAACTGTCTACAAAAGTGGGGAATTTTTTCTTCATTCCGATCGGCGAAACACCACCGCGAATATAACCGGTCAAGGCAAGCAGATCTTTGACATGGACCATTTCGATCTTCTTGTTTCCTGTCAAAGTTGCGGCAAGGCGAAGATCGATCTCTTCGTTGACCGGAATACAAAACACAAGATACCCTGTCCTGTCCCCTTTTGCAACCAGGGTTTTGAACATTTGTTCAGGTGGGAAGCCCAGCGTTTTGGCAATGTGCATTCCGGAAAGGTCGGATTCATCCACCTCGTATTCCAAAATCTGATAGGGGATTTTCGCGGCGTCCAACATCCGCATGGCATTGGTCTTGTTCATTGCTCAAATGTTCTTCAAAAGGTCATGGACCTGTTTTGCAAGGGATTCGGCGGATTCCGGATCGGATGTGACTACAAAAATGGTATCATCGCCCGCAATGCAACCGAGGATCTGATGTAGATTCATTCGGTCAATCCCTCCGGCGACTGCCGAGGCAAGTCCCGGATAGGTTTTGAGAACGGTGATATTGCCCGCGTTGTTGACACTGACGATGGAATCCATCAGCGCAGAGCTGAATTTGACGCTCGGAGTGTCCTCGATCCTGCGCGGCAAAACATAGCGGTAGCGCCCTTTTCCTGTCGTCATTTTGGCAATGTTTAACTCCCGAATATCACGCGAAACGGTTGCTTGCGTTACTTCATATCCGTTTTCCAGAAGTTTTTGGATCAATTCTTCCTGCGTTTCGATCTCATAGCGTGAAATGAGTTCCAACATTTTTTCCTGTCTGTTCTTTTTCATTCCTTATTCCCCCGTTTCAAAAGTGTGCTTCCCGCATTTTGCGGCAAAATTTTTGATAAAAGTCGGCTTGCTGGAATCGAATCAGTTTGGTGACCTGCTCGGATTTTGTGATCCGAACGATCTGGTTGCGGTAAACCTCAAAGTTCATGCGCCCGTCAACCGTTAAAAACAGCATTTTTTCGCGGGCACAAATATTTTTGATTTCCAAAACGGATGTATCCGGGAAGATCAACGGCCGCGCCGCGAAAGAATGCGGACAGATGGGCGTTACGCAGAATGCCGGAACAGCCGGATCCACAATGGCGCCGCCTGCAGACATGGAATAGGCGGTAGAACCGGTTGGCGTTGCAACGATCAATCCATCTGCGCGATAAGTGGTAACCGGAACTCCGTTCTCGGAAAGTGCCATATCAATGATGCGGGAAATGGAGCCGTTGGAAATGGTCGCGTCATTCAGCGCATGGCAGAAGGAACGCGGCTCTCCGCGCTCGTTGAGCAGCTCTACCCGAAGCATAGCGCGCTTTTCAATGAAAAAGTTATCGTTGGTCAGGTTTTGAAGCGAAGAAAGTTCGTTCAAATCCAGCTCCGCCATATAGCCAAGACGCCCGAGGTTGATTCCCAAAATGGGCTTATCCACTGCGGAGGCGCGTCTTGCCGTTTCCAAAATGGAACCGTCGCCCCCCAAAACGATCATGGCATCGGCCTCCTCATAAAGGGCGTCCATAGGCAAATATCGGTAACTATCCCGATGGATGCCGAAGCGAGCCAATTTTTCCTGATTGAATGCGGCAATCAGGATCTCTCCGCCTACTTCTTCCAACTTTTGGGCAATTTTTTGCGCCGCTTGTGCTTTTTCATAGAAATTGAAATTGGTTAAAATTGCGAATTTACGCATGTTTCATTCCCCCTTTTTCGGGTCGTATCACTTCACAGATCAAGGCGTCATCAACAACGCGATCGCCTTTCTCCAAGGAAAAACAAATTAAAAATTCACGGTTTCCGTCGCCACCGAAGATAGGCGAAGCCATCAGACCGCAAGGTGTCAGCCCTGCCGCTTTTCCGGAATCGATCACCCGCTCAATGGCGTTTTGATGTGCGCCCGGATCCTTTACAACGCCACCTTTTCCAAGGGCAGATTTTCCCACTTCAAATTGCGGCTTGATCAAACAGATCGCTTTTCCGTTCGGTAGCAGCAATGAGGGAAACAACGGGATCAAATAGGTTGCCGAAATGAAGGATACATCCATTACGATCAGCGGAACGCGCCCGCCGATTTGCTCGGCTGTCAGATAGCGCGCGTTGCAATGTTCAATGGAGTGGACGCGCGAGTCTTCACGCAGTTTTTTTGCCAGTTGATCACTGCCCGAATCCACCGCACAGACGCTTTTTGCGCCATGTTGCAATAAGCAATCGGTAAACCCGCCGGTCGAAGCGCCGATATCCAATGCGCAAAGACCGGAAACATCTATTTGAAAGGATTTCAACGCTGCTTCCAGTTTCAATCCGCCTCTGCCCACATAAGGCATGGTGTCAAAGACACGGATCTCGGAATCCGGTAAGATCTCTTGCGATGGTTTTTCAATGGGTTTGCCGTTGCAAAAAGCGGTTCCCTGCGCGATCCATGTTTTGGCGCGTTCGCGGCTGGGAGCATATCCGTTTTGGACAAGATAGAGATCCGCTCTCATCTTTGCAATGCCGGAAACGGAATCAACCGAAAGAGTAACGCACACGCAACGCCGATTGCAAAACCAACGGCGACCTGCGCCATGGTATGCCCCAGATTGGTCCGGAACATCTTGCCGTCATCGGGTGCCGGTTCGCGCTCCTCCTCTACCATACGGTTCAAAAAGCGCGCGTGCCGTTCCGATTGAAACCGGACCGCCGTTGCATCTGTCATAATAATAATGGACAAAATGCCGGTAATGATCGGCAACGGCGAGGCAACTCCCTCTGTAATGATCAGTGAGGCCGTTAAAGAAACGATTGCCGCCGTATGCGCGCTCGGCATTCCGCCGGAGCCAAACAAAACGGTCAAAAAACTGCGGCGTTTATGATTGATCAATCCAATAATGATCTTTATGATTTGAGAGATGATCCAAGCGGAAAACGTGCTCCAAAACCAGTAATTTTGAAAAAGATTCATATTTTTCCTCGGTTATTTTTTTCTTGTCGCAAGCCATTTGGCAAGCGCGATCAATGTATCGCTGTTCTCAAACGGACGAACGGCGTCGATCGCCTCCGCCGTCAGCCGATCGGCATAGAATTGCGCTTCCTCTGCGGTATAAAATGAGAGGAAAGTATTCTTTTCCCGCTCTTTGTCGGTGCCGGTCTTTTTGCCAAGCAGTTGTTCATCGCCGATCTGGTCTAACAGATCATCCACAATCTGAAATGCCAGACCAATTTTTTCAGCGTAGAGAACTACTCTTTCCATGGCGCGATCTCCAGGGGAAATACCTGCGGCAAGCGCACCGAGAACGCAGGACGCATTGATGAGCGCCCCCGTCTTCATAGAATGCAGTTTCAGCAATTCCTCGGGTGAAAGTTTGCGGTGTTCCCCTTCAATATCCATCACCTGACCGCCGATCATACCATATCTTCCGGCATTGGCGGCAAGATAGGCAGTTGCCATAGCGGCAATATCGGGTGTTACCTCGGTGTTGGTGGCCGCCCCTTCAAATGGGCCCGTCAGGAGGGCGTCCCCCGCCAAAAGCGCGATCGCATCCCCATATACCTTATGGTTTGTCGGTTTTCCGCGGCGAAGATCGTCATTATCCATACAGGGCAGATCATCATGGATCAACGAGTAGGTGTGGATCATTTCCACAGCGGCGGCAAACGGAAGAGCGGCTTCCTCGCGCCCTCCAAACA
>CAMOHW010000068.1 GCA_946615525.1 uncultured Clostridia bacterium
GCCCTTCCCGGAAAAGTTGTTTGGCAAGCCCCTGCGTCATTTCGTCCGGCTTGTTGGAAAGAATGCCGATTTTTGCATGGGGGCGGATGGTTGCAATCGCTTCATAAATCCCCGCGTAGGGTTTGTCGTTGTGCAAATAGATCTTGCGGTAGTTCTGTTCGTAAAGCGCAAAGGCGGCGTCCAGGAGCGCCTCGTCGGTTTGTTTTTCCTTTGGCAGTGCGCCGCGCATCAGTTCGCGCGCCCCGTGGTTGATGAACCCTTTGACCGTTTGGTGCCCCGGATAACCGAGCTCTGCCAGCGTCAGGTTGACCGCCTCGGTCAAAACCGGAATGGTATCGGCAATGGTGCCGTCAAAATCGAGCAGAATGGCTTTCATTGTTTTTGAGCGCGCCTTTCTTTTGCGGAATAAACTATACTTTTCTATTATAACATACTTTCTTGTTGTTTTCCACTCTTTTTTTGCGGTTTTTCAAGATTTTTCGCGTTTGACGCGGAAAAACAAGGGGGATCCCCTTTTGAAAAAGAGAATCCCCCTTTTGCCGCATTGGAAACGATCAGCCGTTGCAGCAGTTGCAAACAAAAATGAGCGCCAGAATGACAAGCCAGACCCAGTTGTTGTCAAGCAGGTTGCACAAGCAATTTTGATTCATAACCGGTAATCCTCCATGCAAATTGGAAAAAGGAACTGCGTTTCCCTTTCCCTGCTATCAGTTTATGTCGGACCTTGCACTTTGTTCCCGAAAATCGTCGCCTGACGGGAAAAAAGTGCGCCCGTGTCGGCGTAAAGCGGCAAATATTGCGCTTTTTTGTTTGCCAAACCGCCAAAAATTACCCGATTTTTTGCAAATAAGCAGTTGACATTGCTTTTTCTATATGATATAATATCATTGGAATTGTATAAAAGGCGAAAGATCGCTTTTGATCCTGCTCCTTTGGGAAAGTCGATTCAAATCTTTTATAGAAAGGTCGAGAAAAAATGAAATCGCAACGCACACATTCTCCGTTCTCCGTTTTTCGCATTGCAACCCTCCTTTTGACCGTTGTTTTGCTGTTTGCCAGTCTCTCGATTGCCATTGCAGCGAGCCCGACAACAAAAATTGTAAAATTTGAAAGCGAGACCGTTTCCTACGACAAAGGGTCGCACATGATCTATGTCTATGAACTGGTCGGAAACAACTGGGAAAAGCTGAAAGGCGTTGAATACACAATCAACGGTATATCCCGCAGCACCGCAGGTGACCCGGTCGAGATCGGTTCCTATACCGTTGTTGCAACTCTGCCCGATGCCTATCGCTACCATGACGCCGACGGCAAGCCGATTTCCGGCAACACCCTTGAGGCAACGCTGACCATCCGGCGCGAGGTGCTGGAAGTAAATGTAGAAGGCACAAAGGGATTTGTGATCATCATTCAGCAGGAAAACAAAGACGGTTTGAGAAACACCGTTACCGCAACTGCCAAGACGCACGACCTTGACAAAAAGGATCTGCCCAAAGGCACCAAGTATGCGCAGCTCATTCAGGTCGCGCTCAACAACGTTCAGGCGGGCGACGTCTTCTCGATGATCATTCCGCTGAACGATACCGTTCTCGGAACCGATTGCAAGAAGGTTGATACCAACTCGGTTTACATCTTTGGAAACGGCGGAACAAAACTTGCAAACGGCGTTCTTGGCAATGTATCGATCCATACCAACAGCCAGGGCGACGCCGACTATGTAACGATCTCGGGCATCCGGGTGGATGACGTCAGCGATGTCTTCTATAGCGAGCTGCTCATTGCCCCGCAGTATTCTGCCGCTCTTTCGGAAAAGACCCTGCTGATGTGGATCCAGATCATCCTTGCGATCTTCCTCGCTCTGTTGATCCTGTTCTTCATCATCGGTTGCGTCATTTATAACAGAAAGAAACGCTCCGCTCCCTTTAGAAAGCCCAGAAAGGAAGAGAATCCCGCTCCCGAAGAACCGGCAGTTGAAGCAATGGCTCCGGCTCCGGCTCCAGCCGTTGTAAGCGTTCCCGCTCCTGTAACGGTAACCGTTCCCGCTCCGGAACCCGCTGTCATTGAAAAAGAAGTGCTCGTCGAGCCGGATGTCTTCGTTTATATGGAGCGCACTCCCATAGAGGAAGAGGAACCGGCTCCCGTAGCAGAAGAACCCGCTCCCGTGGTCGAAGAGCCCGCACCCGTCGTTGAGGAACCGGCACCCGTAGTCGAGGAGCCGGCGCCCGTAGTCGAGGAAGCACCCGCTGAACCCGACCTGCGCGGATTGGTTTATATTGATGTTGTTAAGAAACCCGAAGAATACGGCGAAATGCTGTTCAAGGAAAAACAGGGCGAAGGCACCGTTGTTTACCGCTACCGCAAGAGCTACCTTGCAAAACTGGCGCTTGCCGACGGTAAGATCGGCGACTACTACTCCATCGTCAAGAATGCCCTGCTCCGCTACCGCGGCGTGAAAGCCCGCAAGAGCTGGAACTACGAGGCGTTCAACCAGGGCAGAAACCAGATCGCCCGCATCATTCCCAACGGCAAGACCTTGTACCTCTACCTTGCCATTGATCCCAAAACGCTGATCGACACCAAATACGGCGCTATTGATGTTTCGGATAAGAAGAAGTTTGAGGATACGCCTTCCCTGATGAAGATTCGCGGCGACCGCAAACTCAAATTCGCTCTGGAACTGATCGAAAAGATCTGCGGCGAGCTGCTGGAACTCAAACTGATTCCCGACTACGCAGAGGTCGATTACAAACCCGCTTACCAGTCCGCCGAGAAGCTCTTTGAGGCAGGGCTCATCCGCAAACTTGCCGCTCTGGCTCCGCTTGGCGCCGTGGTTACTCCCGTTCCCTCCGAAAAGCCCGCCGAGAAACCCGCTCCGGCTGAAAAACCGGCTCCCGCTCCGGAACCCGCTCCCGTAGTTGTGGTTGTTCAAACGCCTGCTCCCGCCCCCGCTCCGGTGGTGGAAGAGGAAGATGAGGACACGGCAGACAACTCGGCCGCTATGCGCAGTCTGCTCTATATTGATATTGTAAAGAAACCCGAAGAATACGGCGAAATGCTGGCAAAAGAAAAGATGGGCAAAGGCACCGTTGTTTACCGCTACCGCAAGAGCTACCTTGCAAAACTGGCACTTGCCGACGGCAAGATCGGCGACTATTACTCCATCGTCAAGAATGCCCTGCTCCGCTACCGCGGCGTGAAAGCCCGCAAGAGCTGGAACTACGAGGCGTTCAACCAGGGCAGAAACCAAATCGCCCGCATCATTCCCAACGGCAAGACCTTGTATCTCTACCTTGCCATTGATCCCAAGACGCTCGAAGGCACCAAATACGGCGCTATTGATGTTTCGGATAAGAAGAAGTTTGAGGATACTCCCGCCCTGATGAAGGTCCGCGGAGATCGCAAACTCAAATTCGCTCTGGAACTGATCGAAAAGATCTGCGGCGAGCAGTTGGAACTCAAACTGATTCCCGACTACGCCGAGGAAGATTACAAGCCCGCTTACCAGTCCGCCGAGAAACTCTTTGAGGCAGGACTCATCCGCAAGATGGCGGCGCTTGCTCCCGTTGATGCGGAACAATAAAAAAAGCAATACAAAAGCCGAACCGGTTTTCCGGTTCGGCTTTTTCCTTTCTATTTCCGCTTTCGCAAAAGCAATCGGGATGCCACCACCAGCGCGCGGGAGTGGATGCGGTAGGCGGTGCGGCGCGAAACGCCCAAAAGCGGCGCGCACGCCTCAATCGAATGTCCTTTGAGGTAGCGCAGGGTGAGCAGCGTTTTCTCCCGCGAGGGCGGCATTTGGTTGATCAGCGACACCACCGCGCGACAGCGCGACCGCCAATAGCCAACGTTGCCCATCGGCGCCTCGTCTGGCCCCAGGATCTGATACATCCGGCGCGAGCGTTCCTCGTATTCAATGAGGGCGGCGCAAAGCAAAAAGTCGGCAAGAAACCGCCGGGTGCGCTCCTCCAGGGGCGGCAGGACATAGTCGGGCTTGACCGAGCGCAAAACGGCAACATCCTCCGCCGAGGGAAAGAGCGTTGAGAGGTCGCCCAAATCGTCATCGGTCACGGTATCCAGTTCCAGCGCGGCAAGGGGATCTCCGGCAAAATAGAACTGCAAGCCAAAAGCGGCACGCGCCTGCTCGTTGGCGGCAAGGAGCGGGTTCTCCGCGGCGTCGGTGCGCTCCGGATGGGTGCGCTTGAGCGATAAGGTCGGGCGGCGGGAGTTACTGCTCATAACGGCCCCCGATATGTACTTTCGGCGCGCTCACCGCCGGAAGAATGCCCATCTCTTCAATCCATTCGTCCCATGTTGTTTCGCAAAACCGAACCAAATCGTCGCAGGTCGCGTTTTCAATGCACTCCCGGCAATACGGCTTTCCGTGAGAGAGGTAAAAGAACCCGTCTGCGGGCAATGTTGCCCCGCAGTTGCGGCACTGCGTGCCGCCGTAGGCCTCGTCGTTCCCGCCCGCGTTGGGACAGAACGGCGGGCAGATCAACTGTCTGCATAACTGACACATTTTCAAAAATCTCCTTTCTTTTTTACATCCTTGTTTGTCGGAGCGCCAAGGGAGAAACTGGTTGCCAGAAAACTTTTTTCGCCTTTTTTCTCGCTTCCTCTTGACATTTCGACAAATTGCTTGTATACTGTTATCAAGCATAGCTATTATACCGCATTTCCGAATTATTTTCAAGTATTATTTCGCATTTCATAAATATTTGGAGCAATGCACGAAATCAGCTTGCCGAAATTGTGAAAACTATGCAAACCGTCGGACAAGATCCGCCCGGGTTCGACATTGACAAAGGAGGGTTACCGCTATGGAATACGCCAAGTTTGAAGAACTGCTCCGCGCAAAAGAGGTCACCGTTTACCAAATCTCCAAGGCGACGGGCATTGCCGCCTCCACCTTTACCGACTGGAAGAACGGCCGCAGTATGCCAAAAGCCGACAAACTCTCCCGCATTGCGGCGTTTTTCGGCGTTGGCTTGGATGAACTTTTGGGCACCGAGAGCGGCAACCGCACTCTGGAAACCTCCTACCAAACCGCCCGTGCGCGCAAAATGGTGCCGGTCATCGGCGTCATCCGCGCCGGAAGCCCTATTGTCACCGACGAAACGCTGATCGGCTACGAGTTTGCCGACGTGGAGGATACCGAGGACTATTTCTACCTGGAGGTTTGCGGCGACAGTATGAAAAACTGCGGCATTGTTGCCGGAACCTATGTCCTTTTCCGCAAGCAGCAGTATGCCGAGAACGGCGAGATCGTTGCCTGCCTGGTGGACGGTGAAAGCGCCACCGTCAAGCGCTTTTTCTATGATAAAAAGGCGCGCCGCATCTCCCTCTCGCCCGAAAACGACGATTACTCCCCCATCCTCCTCTCACCCGAGGACTTTGAAACCGGAAAAGCCCGCATCCTCGGCGTTGCCGTAGAGGCAAAGACGAGATTTTGAGGAAGGGGATGATAGGTC
>CAMOHW010000069.1 GCA_946615525.1 uncultured Clostridia bacterium
CCTCTTCGTCATAAGCGTCCGCCAAAAAGGCGAGCGCGGCGCGGTCGGCGCCCAAAGAGGGTTCAATGACATAGGGAATGTAGTGTTCGTTCTTTTCCTGGTCAAAGTAGGTCAGGTCCTTGCCGCTGAACTTCTGGTGTTGCCCCAGGTCGTAGTCGGTGCGGTCGGCAATGCCCCAGAGTTCGCCCCAGCCGAATGGGAAGAGGAACTCAAAGTCGGTGGTCGCCTTGGAGTAAAAGGCAAGCTCTTCGGGGTCATGGTCGCGCAGGCGGAGATTTTCTTCGCGCAGACCGAGATTCAACAAGAACTTGTGGCAGTAATCCTTCCAGTAGGCAAACCATTCCAGGTCGGTGCCGGGCTGGCAGAAGAACTCCAATTCCATCTGCTCGAACTCACGAATGCGGAAGATAAAGTTGCCGGGCGTGATCTCGTTGCGGAAGGATTTGCCCACCTGTGCAATGCCAAAGGGCAGTTTGCGGCGGGTGGTGCGCTGGGCGGCGGGGAAGTTGACGAAAATGCCCTGCGCCGTTTCGGGGCGGAGGTAAACGGTGGAGGAGGAATCCTCGGTTACGCCGATAAAGGTTTTGAACATCAGATTGAACTTTTTAATATCGGTAAAATCGCACTTGCCGCAATCCGGGCAGGGGATTTTGTTTTGCTTAATGAAGTCCGACATCTGCTCAAAGCTCCAGGATTCGGGCTTGACGTCGTCCAATCCTTTTTCGGCGGCGTAGTCTTCAATCAATTTGTCGGCGCGGTGACGGGTATGGCAGGATTTGCAATCCATCAAGGGGTCGGAAAAACCGCCCACATGACCGGAGGCGACCCATGCCTGCGGGTTCATGATGATGGCACTGTCAAGGCCGACATTGTAGCGGCTTTCCTGCACAAACTTTTTCCACCAGGCGCGTTTGACGTTGTTTTTGAACTCTACGCCCAAAGGACCGTAGTCCCAGGAGTTGGCAAGACCGCCGTAGATTTCGGAGCCGGGGAATACAAAGCCCCTGCCCTTGCAGAGGGCAACAATTTTTTCCATGGTTTTTTCGGAGTTTTTCATGGTAGGTTTCCTTTCCAAAAGGGTTTTTATTGATTCGCGGCAATGCGCGCGCTTTTCAGGGTGTTTTGGAGCAGCATGGTAATGGTCATAGGACCTACGCCGCCGGGGACGGGGGTAATGTAGGAGCATTTGGGTGCAACGGTTTCAAAGTCCACATCGCCGCAAAGTTTGCCGTTCTCGTCGCGGTCCATACCAACGTCAATGACCACGGCGCCTTCCTTGACCATATCGGCGGTCACAAACTTTGCTTTGCCAATGGCAACTACCAAAATATCGGCATCGCGGGTTTTTGCGGCAAGATCGGGCGTGCGGCTATGGCAAACGGTAACCGTTCCGTTTGCCGCCAAGAGCAACAGCGCCATCGGTTTGCCGACAATGTTGCTTCTGCCCGCAACAACGCATTGCTTGCCGCAGGGGTCAATGCCGTAGCGGCGGAGCAATTCCATAATGCCTGCGGGTGTGCAGGGCAGAAAGACGGGGGTGCCAATGGTCAACTGTCCTACATTGTAGGGGTGGAAGGCATCTACATCCTTTGCGGGAGAAATGCGAAGGAGCAGTTCGGTTTCGTTCAAATGTTTGGGCAGGGGGAGCTGGACAAGAATGCCGTGGATCTTTTCGTCGGTGTTCAGTCGGTCGATCAGCGAGAGCAGTTCTTTTTGCGTGGTCTGCTCGGGAAGCCGATAGACCTCGGAGTAGAATCCCACTTCTTCACAGGCGCGCGCCTTGTTGCGCACATAGACCTGCGAGGCAGGGTCCTCGCCTACAATGATGACGGCAAGTCCCGGCGTAAAACCGTATTCTGTTTGAAAACGCGCGACCTCGGCGCGGATCTCTCCACGAATAGCGGCGGAGGTGGCTTTTCCGTCAATCAGTTGCATGGTCCTCTTTCTCCTTTGGTTCTTCGGATTTCTCCTGCGCGGCTTTTGGCAGAATCTTTACGGAGGTCGTCCGTTTCTTTTTGGGTGTGACCGGCAACACGTCGCCTTTGGAGCGCGTTGCAGTTCCGGTCGCGGTCTTTTTGGCAGTCGTCGCCTTTTCGCCGGTTGCCGTCTTTTTAGCGACAGAACTTCCGTCGGCAGTGGTTTTTCTTGCGGTAGTCTTTCTTGCAGTTGTTGTTTTTCTCGGCGCCTTCGGCTGTTCGGGCTGTTCCTCTACGGGAGAGGATTCCGCAACCGTTGGCTCTGTCTCTTCGGCAGGTGCGGTGGGCTCTGCAACCGTTTCCTCAGTCGGCTGCTCGACCTGCTCGGCGGGAGCCGCGGTTTCCGGAATCGGTTTTTGCCAAGCCAAAAATTCAGGATACTTTCTGCGATAGAAGACAATGACAATCAGCAAAGCGATTCCGACAAGGAAGCAGAGCAACCCCACCAGTTGGGAAATGCGAATGCCCTCGGTGCCGAAAATGCCTTTGCAGATATACAAACTGTCGGTGCGCAACCCTTCAATGAACATTCTGCCAAAGCCATACCAGGCAAGGTAGGAAAGCAGGATTTGTCCGTTGAATTTCTTTTTGCGGTAGAACAGGTTGAGCAGGAGAAAGCCCAAAAGATTCCAAACGCATTCGTAAAGGAAGGTGGGGTGCACATAGGCAAGGGAAAAGCCGGTAAACTCGTTGGGAGCAAGTCCCATGCGGAGCCAGGAGGGAACGGGAATGGAGAACTCTTTGAGAAAGAAGAAATAGCGCGAGCTGCCGTCCACGATCTGGTAGCCGTATGCCTCGCCGTTAAAGAAGTTGCCCCATCTGCCAAGCACCTGTGCAAAAATCACGCCGGGAACGGCAGCGTCGTAAAAGCGGAGCATTTTGATCTTTTTGAAGCGGCAGACGATGAAAATGCCCAAAGCGCCGCCCAAAATGCCGCCGTAAACGCCCAGTCCGCCCTGGCGAATATCAATGGCGTCCCAAAACGAACGGTATTCGTCGAGCGAGGTAAGCACATAGTAAAGCCGTGCGCCAATGATGGAAAGCAGAATGGAAACCAGGCCCACGTCAATGACATCATCGGGTTTGATGCCCTCGCTCCTCTTTGCGCGCCAAGCCACATAAAGGATGGCAAGCAACATTCCGAGGGTGATGAACAGCCCGTACCAACGGATCTCGATCTTGCCGCCGAACAACTGAAAAGCGACCGGGTTCAAGATCGTTTCACCAATGCCCAGACCGGGAAAGGAAACGGTAACTTTCATACAGAAAAACCTCCAAAAATCGTTTTATTTTGCCCGTTTTGGCAGAACAACGGAAAGGCAGGTGCGCTCCGGCAAAAAGAAGGTTTCCAGAAGCGCCTGACATTCTTCGCGTGTAACAGATTCCAAAAGAGGAACATAGGAAAACAAGTCCGCGTTTTCCAAAGCGTAGTCCAAAAGACTGTTGCCAATCTCCTCGGTGGAGTCAAAGGAGCGAATTTCCTCGGCAATCAGACCGCGCCGGGAACGCTCAAAATCCGCGGGATCAATTCCCTTGCGCCGGACGGTTTTGAGGTAGGCGCGCACACGGCGGACCACCGCGGCAGGGTCGGGACTTTCCCCGCAAATGGTGTGCAGGGCAAAGCGGTCGGTGCCGGAATATCCCGCCGAATAGGAAGGGGTTAGCAACCCTGCCTCAAACAGCTCGGAATAAAAGGAAGAAGATTTGGAAAACAGTGTATCCGAAAGCAGGGAAAACGCCACGTCTCTCCGCAAACGCTCCATCGGATCGGCGGGCAGAACGGGATCTTTCGTTGCCAGATAAAACAGCGGTTTTGCAACCGGCATATGCACCGTTTTGCGGGGTTTTTTGACCGTTTCCGGTTCGTCGATCGGTGCCCGGACGATCTTTGTTTGCGGGATCGGATCGGGAAGCATTTTATCTACAACGGCTTCCACTTCCCCGGGCGTTACATTGCCGCAAACGACAAGGATCATGTTGGAGGGCTGGTAGAAAACGCGGTAGCACCGGTAGAGAGTTTGGGCGGTAATGCTTTTGATGGACCGCAGACTGCCGGCAATTTCTTCCCGCACCGGGGTTATGTGGTAGAGTGACTCAAAGGCGTTTTGCAGGCAGCGGTCGCTCGGGGAATCCAGACCGGAGCGGATCTCCTCGGCAATAATGCCGCGCTCTTTTGCCACCGATTGTTTGGTAAAATAGGGATTGAAGACCAACCGGAAGAGTTCTTCCAGCGCGGGGGCAAACGGCTCCGGCGTGCTGAAATGGTAGGCGGTCATGGTATAGCCGGTATAGGCGTTCAGGTCGGCGCCCAGTTCCGAAAAGCGGACGAAGGGGTCCAGCCCCTCGGGGTTATCAAACAATTTGTGTTCCAAGTAATGCGCCGTCCCGGCGGGAACGGTGGTAAACCCGGCTTCGTCCTCGGTGCGAAAAGTGCGGTCGATCGATCCGAAGCGCGTGGCAAGAGCGGCAAAGGTGGTGGTCATGTTTTTGGGGAACACATACACCTGCAAACCGCTTTTGTGGGTGGTTTTCCAATAGGATTCACGCAAAAGAGAGGATTCAAACTTCATCGGCTTTTTCCCCTTTCTTTGCGGCGGACAAAAAGTAAACGGTGTCTAAAGAGAGGAGGTTTGCCGCCTCTATGATCTGCTCGCGCGTGACCGATTCCACAAGAGCGATCATTTCCGCGGGAGATTGCACGCGGCCGGTAAGCCCTTGGCGGAACAGGACGTGCTCCATACTGCCGGGACTATCGGTCATGGTGCGGTAATAGTAAATCAAGGATTTGCGTGCGGCGCAGAGTTCGGCGTCCGAAAAATCGCCGTTTTTCAGGCGTTCAACCTGCAAAAGGATCTCCTGCTCGGCAACCTCGCGGTTGGCGGAGTCCAGCGCACAGCGCACCATCAGCGCGCCGCGGGAAGCATAGTAATATGCCGAAACGGCGTAGCAGAGCGAGCGCTTTTCACGCACATTCATAAACAACAGGGAAACGGGGGAACCGCCCAAAATCTCTTTGGCAAGGTTCATGGCGATCACGCGCTCGTCGCCAAGCACCACCCCTCCGGTATGAAACCCGAGGACCAGGTGCCCCTGATTGATGGGAAGAGACTCCTCTTTTCTGCGCACCCGGTCGGCGCGCAGAGGCGGAGGAACTTCCAAAAACGCGGCAGGCGGCGTTGCGCGCTCCAACGAGAGAGCGGGGAAGGATTCCAAAACGGTTTTTGCCACCGTTTCGGGCGCGGTAGCGCCTACGGAATAAAAGGAAAAGAAGGCGTTTTTGCACCAGTCTTTCCAAAACGCGGTCAGTTCCGCGGGGGTAACGGATTTGGTTTCTTCTACGCTGCCCAAAGAGGAAATGCCGCAGGGGCGCCCCTCAAAAAAGAAGGCGGCGGCGTGTTCGGCGGCATAGCGGCGCGGGGAGGAGACAAGAGATTCGATCTCATCGCATTGCAACCGTTTTTCGTCCTCCACGGTCGCCTCTTGCAAAAGT
>CAMOHW010000070.1 GCA_946615525.1 uncultured Clostridia bacterium
TCGTATCGCCGTAGATGTAGTCATACAAAGCCGCCGGACCGGTAAGCCCCGGTTTTACGGTATTGGCAATGGCATATTTCCCCTCGCGCATGATCTCCGCTTGGTCGATCGCCGCCGGTCTTGGCCCGACGATGGACATAGATCCGCCGATCAGGTTGAATAGTTGCGCCAGTTCGTCAATCTTCGTTTTGCGAATAAAAGCGCCAAACCGGAAAATGCGGTTGGTGTCCGCCTTAAAACTGGCCTCGCTTTTTTCGCTCTCGGTTTTGGCTTGGCGCATACTGCGGAACTTATACATGGTAAACACCTTACCGCCATACCCGACCCGCTTTGCGCGGTAAAAGACCGGTCCGGGATCTGAGATCTCGATGCCGATGATGGTAATGAGAAACACGGGGGAAAGAACGATGACCGCAATGATCCCCGCAAATAAATCAAACGCCCGTTTCAAAAAACGATACATTACACTCTCCTGAAAACGCATTCAAATGCTTCTGCATAGTTGCATCCTGCCTGAACGCCGC
This sequence comes from uncultured Clostridia bacterium, assembly GCA_946615525.1. Taxonomy (GTDB): domain Bacteria; phylum Bacillota; class Clostridia; order Oscillospirales; family CAG-272; genus UMGS1865. Next base: position 525 of record CAMOHW010000070.1, read on the forward strand.
GATAAACGGCAAGACCTTCGATCGCCTCGTTGGAGCGGGGATGGGGGTAAGCCCGCATCACGCCTTTGTAGGCGCTCAACGCCTTCAATTTGGTTTCAACGCCCTGTTTGCCGATCTCCACAAAATAGTTGGGCGCAAAGCGGTTGGCAGAGGAATCAAATGACCACTCGGTGGAGGAAGGCACTTCCATGTAGAGCAACAACTTTAACGGCGGAACATTCTCCTTGCGCTGGAAAAGCCGACTTGCCGCCTGGGCCGCATAACTGGTGACCACATGGTCGTTGTTGGTGTCCGACGGGTGATGCGTAATGATGGCGTCCGCTCCAAAATCCTCGATGCAACGCTCAATAAACTGCACGACCTCGATGTGCGGGACAGTGTTCATGCGAATGTTGGGAAAATCCGCATGATAGGATTTGGTAATTCCCAAAACGGCAAACGCCTCTTGCTCGTCATCCGAAAGCGTTTGGGAACGATTGGCTCTTGCCGCGGCGTTTGCAACCAGTGTGCAAACCGCGACCTGTTCGCCGGCGTCGATCAGTTTGCAAATGGTCGCCCCTGCTCCCAGCACTTCATCATCCGGATGTGCAACGACAATCAAGTAATTCATATAATCCCCCTAATGATTTAGATTATAAATACCCTATCTTAAAGATTATATCATCCTTTTAGATTTCTGTCAAGAGAGATTGGGGATTTTCCTTTCGACAAACGATTTTCTTTTTTCGCCCCCCCCTGTTGAAAACCGTCAAAAAAGTGCCCCCTGCTTTTGTGTTGCATGGAAATTATTGATACACCCCCCTTTTGAGGGCGTTTTTGGGAGCATTTCGCGGCAAAACCCCCAAAAAACGCATACCAGGTCGATCGGAAGGAGTGTTCAGGCAGCAATTTGGTGCGGAGAAAACCGTTTTGCAAAAAGCGGTGATTCGTTTGCAAAATCCGGGATGATCCCGTTTTCTTTTTACTCTTTTTATCTTGACATAGTAGAAAGACTATGATATAATATATTCTGTATATTTTTCGGGCGCGCGCGAAAACACTTGCTTGCAGACGCCCAAGGAAGTTGAGGGAGAACAGATGACACGCAGCATGACCGGGTTCGGCAGAGCCGCCGCGGAGCAAAACGGGCGGCAGATCAGCGTTGAGATCAAATCGGTCAACAGCCGGTTTTTGGATTGTTCCGTCAAACTCCCTCGCAAATGGGCGGCGCTGGAAGATCGCGTCAAGCCCTTTTTGCAGGCACGCGGGTTTGCCCGCGGAAAAGTGGACGTTTCGGTGCAGGTGACCGGAAATGCCAAAGAGGCGGTTTCGGTCGCGCTGGACGAGGGCTATCTTTCGGGCTATCTTGCCGCGCTTTGCCGGTTGCGGGACGAATACCGCCTAGCCGATGACATCACGGTCATGAAGGTTGCCCAAAACCCCGCCGTGTTTGCAAACGGCACCGAAGAAATCGATCCGGAAGCCGCCTGGAAAGAGTTGGAGCCGGTCCTTGCCGCCGCGGCGGACGCCAATCTTGCCGCCCGGGAGCGCGAAGGGGCCGCCCTTGCCGCCGACCTTTTGGAAAAGCTGCAAACCGTTCGCTCTTTGATCGATCGGATCGAATCTTTCTCGGCGCAAACGGTGGTCACCTACCGCCAGCGGCTTGCCGAGCGGGTACGCGAAGCGCTTGCCGATAACCGGATCGAGCCGGAGGAATCCCGCCTGCTCACCGAGGTTGCCCTGTTTGCCGACCGCGTTGCCGTGGACGAGGAACTGGTGCGCCTGCGGACGCACTTCGGCGCAATGGAGCAAATGCTTGCCGGCAACGAACCGGCGGGGCGAAAGCTGGACTTTTTGATTCAGGAAATGAACCGCGAGATCAACACCACCGGCTCCAAATGCAACGACGCCGCCGTTGCCGCCTTGGTGGTGGAAGTCAAATACGAACTGGAAAAAATGCGTGAGCAAATTCAAAATCTGGAATGATTTTTGAACAATAGAGTTTGGAAAAATCAAAACACAGGAAGGTGCCTTTTTATGAAGTTTATCAATGTTGGATTTGGAAACATGGTGTCGGTGGAGCGCGTTGTTGCGCTTGCCAACCCGGATTCTGCCCCCATCAAACGCCTGATCCAGGATTCCAAGGACGACGGCAGAGCCATTGACGTGACCTGCGGCCGCCGCACCCGCTCGGTCATCATTACCGATTCGGACCATGTCATTCTTTCGGCAATTCAAACCGAAACCATTGCCAACCGCCTGGATAACACCAACGAGGAAGACGATACCGACGAGGAAGAAGACGAGGTGTGATCCCATGAAAAAAGGTCTTTTGTTGGTGGTTTCCGGCCCTGCCGGAAGCGGAAAAACCACCGTAGATTCCCTGCTTTGCGCCGGCGGCGATTACGAGCGCTCCATCTCCTACACCACCCGTTCCATGCGCCGCGGAGAGGTGAACGGCAGAGAATACAATTTTGTTTCGGAAGCCGAATTTTTGCAGTTGGAAAAGGACGGCGCGCTGTTTGAATCCAACTACTTTTGCGGCAACTACTACGGTTCGCCGCGCCGCCGCGCCGAGGAAGTCCTTGCCGCAGGGCGCAACTTCATTATGGAAATTGACGTCAACGGCGCCATGAATATGAAGAAGATCTATCCCGAGGCACTGCTCATCATGTTGCTTCCCCCCTCCTATTCCGAGCAGGAAAAACGCCTGCGCGGCCGGGGGACCGAGCCCGAAGAAAACATTCGCGCCCGCCTGGAACAAACCAAACGGGAGCTGGAGTTTTTACCCGCGTATGACTACATTGTTTACAATGCCGACGGCAAAGCCGAGGACGCCGCCGCACAGATCCGCGCAATCGTCTGCGCCGAAAAACAGTCGGTGCGCCGCAATCCCGGTGCAAAAAACGAATATCTTGCAAACTGACCGGGAAACTACCAAACGCTTGAAAATATTATCCGAAAAGGAGATTTGAAAAAATGCTGCATCCTACCATTGAAGAATTGACGCAAGGCAAATACAACCGCTACGAGTTGGCGCTTGCCGCCGCCCGTTGCGCCCGCCTGGTGACGGACGAATACATCCGTCAGCACGACGCCGCCGAGCGCGCCCAGACCGGAAACAAGGAGACCGATCGCCCCATCAACACCATGATCGACCGTGAGTTGCGCGACGAGAAGGCCGTTCAGGTCGCCGTCCGCCGCATTTACCGCGGAGAGTATAAGATTGATGAAAATGCGGCCGCGGAAGCTGCCGAGGAAACCGCCGAAACAACCGACGGCGAGTAATCTTTGTTCGTGGAAACACAAAAAAAGCCGAAAAAGCAGCCCTACGGGATCGCCGGGATCTGCGTTCTGGGAAATCCGTTTTCCGAGGACGGGACCTACGATTACCGCATTCCGCAGGAGATGGGCGACGCCGTTTATCCGGGGCGGTTTGTAACCGTCCCGTTTGGTATTGCAAACAAACTTTGCACCGGCATTGTCATGGAGGTGCGGGATACCTCTCTCTATTCGCACCACAAATCCATCCTGTCGCTCTATTCCGAGGAAGTTTCCCTGGGGGACGAGCAGCTGCGCCTTTGCGATTATATGCGCTCCCGTTTGATGTCCAATACCGAGCAAGCGGTGCGTTCCCTGCTCCCCTCGGCGGCGTTTCCCCGTCTGCGCGAGTGGATCTCGCTCTCGCCGGGCGCCCCTGCTCCGCAGGAAAGCGCCATGAAACTCGACCGCGAACTTTACGACTTTCTCAAAGAGGAGGGCGAGGCGTCCACCGAGCAGTTGCGCCGCCGGTTTGATATTCGCGTAGAGGCATCTCTCCGCCGCATGGACGCAAACGGTTCTCTCCGCCGCCGCACCGAATTGATCGAAAGCAAAGAGGGCGGCGTCAAACAGCGCTGGGAACTGGCGATCGAGCCGGAAACCGCCGCCGTTCTTGCCGCGGGCAAGGAGTGCATGGAGAAAAAGCTCTCCTCCCAAAAACAGCGGCAGGCGTTGATTGCCCTTTTGGAAGAGGACGCCGCTATGACGACGACGGAACTTTCCGAGCGCGCAGGCGTCAGCCCCGCCGTTTTGAAGACGTTGGAGAAAAACGGGATCATTCGCGCGGTGGAGTCGCGGTTGACGCGCAATCCTTATACCGAGATCCCCTATGTGGGCAGAACGCCGCTGGAACTGAACGAGGAGCAGTCCGCCGCCGCTGAAACGCTGGCGGAACTGATGGACACGGGCAAGCCCAAAGCCGCCCTGCTCTACGGTGTGACCGGCAGCGGTAAGACCCGCGTGATGACCGCTCTGATCGACCGGATGTTGGACGCCGGTCGCTCGGTTATTTTGCTGTTGCCCGAAATTGCACTGACGCCGCAATCGGTTTCCATTTTTTGCGCCCGCTACGGCGAGCGCGTGGCGGTCATGCACTCGGGACTCTCTCTTGGCGAGCGCTTTGACGCTTACTGCCGCATTCGCCGCGGCGACGCCACCGTCATCATTGGAACGCGCTCGGCGGTCTTTGCGCCCGCCGTCAATCTGGGCGCCATTCTGATTGACGAGGAACAGGAACACACCTACAAATCCGACCGTGACCCCCGCTACCATGCCCGCGAGATCGCGCGGCGGCGTTGCGCCTACAACAACGCCATGATGGTGCTTTCCAGCGCAACGCCGCTGGTGGAAACCATGGATAAAGCGCGGCGCGGCATTTATACCGAGATCCGCCTGACCGAGCGTTTTGGTGCGGCGGAGCTCCCCAAAACCGAGATCGTGGATCTGCGTGAGGAGGCAAAAAACGGGAACAATACCGTCATCAGCGCCCGCCTTGCAGACGCGCTTGCAGAATGCCTGGAAAAAGGCGAGCAAGCCATCCTCTTACTCAACCGGCGCGG
>CAMOHW010000071.1 GCA_946615525.1 uncultured Clostridia bacterium
CATCAAAATTCGATGCAAATTGCCCGGTGATGGCGCTTGCAGTATCGTTGACGAAATAACTTTCCATTCCGTAAAGGATTTTGAATTTCAGGTCCGGATTTTCTTTTTTCAGCTTTTCCAAAGCCAGCATGGCATCCGGAAATCCCTGCAAATTGCCGTGGTCGGTCAAAGCAATGGCAGAATGCCCCCAACGGACGGCGGTCTTGATCGCTTCATCCGGCGGGATGAGCGCATCCATGGTGGACATGGTGGTATGCAGATGCAGTTCCACGCGCTTTTGCGGGGCATGGTCTTCCCTTTTTATCTTGCGAATAATGGCAATATCCTTATAAAAGAAGGTCAAGTCAGGGTCCACCGGACGGTTTTTCCGCTTGACGTGTTTTGCGTATCCCTGCAGAGCAACGGCAGTTCCGTTTTTGAGGATTGCCGAAAGTTCGGTCATCTTTTCCGGTTCCAATCCGTAATCACGGTGTTCAATGGATGTATGACCGTCAAACAAGGAGAAAGAAAGGTCGTATTTATCACCTGCGCGATTCGGAACGGCTTCAAAGCCAAAGACTTCCCCAACAATGACCAGATTGGATTTTGATTCGTCGAGGTTGGCGATGGGAACAGGGTCGATTTTGAAAGCAGAACCGTAAACAAAGTCGGCGCAAGAAAGATCAAAGGTGGAGTATCCGATCTTGCAAAGCCCGTCCGACAGGAATTGAGGAGTAGGATCAATGTCATAAATCGATTTTGCCCGCGGCAAAATCGGGTCTTCTTCTATCGGCTCGCGCACGGTTTTGATAGGATTGTTGTAGGTTGGATTATATTCGCGGTTGGCAATGGCGGCGCTTTCCTCCATTGCTTCCAACTGTTGCTCGAGCGAACGATATGCCTCGGCAGGGTCAAAGTCCTCGCTTTGCTGAATGGTGACATGAATATCAACACCGAACTCCGATCGAATGATGTTTTCCATAACGGTTGGCGTTTTGGCATTTTCCACCAGTTGAATACCGCTTTGAATAAAGGGAATGAAAAGCGTTAAAGAATCGCCTTCCAGGCGATAGTCTGCCATGGTGAAAAAGCCGCGCGCAACAATGCCCTGCCTGTCCAATTCCATCAGCAAATCGGGAATACGGTCTGCACCAAACAACGCCGAAGGATAGGACGGCAAAAGGCGCATTACGGAAAGACCGTATGCGCTTTCTATTTCTTTTTCGATTGTATACAGAACATTCTTTTGGATGTATTTCGGAAAAGAGGCGTGGATCTCCAGGGCGCGTTGGTCACGGTCCGCGCGCACGCGCAAGGAATCGGGATCCGCTTCTTGCAGCAACGCCGCTGTCTTTTCGGAAGGATGATATTTGTTCAGTATTTCAAGCAATGTCTTGCTCATAGAACTCCTTATATGCCGGCCGTTTTTTTCAATTCGGCGATGAGCGTTTCAATAATTTTTTCTTCGGGGATTTTTGCAAGGATCTCGCCGTGGCGGAAAAGTACCGCTTCGCCTACGCCGCCGGCAATGCCGAGGTCTGCTTCCCTTGCCTCTCCCGGTCCGTTGACAACGCAACCCATCAGGGCAACCTTCAAGGGGAGCTTGTCCAACCCCTCTTTTCTTGCGGCTTCTTCAAATTGCCGCACAAGCGGGATCAGGTCAATTTTGGTTCTTCCGCAGGTCGGGCAACTAACGATATCCAGCCCGCACTGCCCTTCTATTCCGATGGCCTGCAAAATCTGTTTTGCGGCGGCAACTTCTTCGGTTGGATCATCTGTCAATGAAACGCGGATGGTGTCGCCAATGCCGTCACACAGGAGCGAACCGATGCCCACCGCACTCTTGACAAGGCCGCGATCTCCGCCGCCCGCCTCGGTAACACCGAGATGCAACGGATACGGGCAGGACGCCGCCAAAAGGCGATTTGCGGCGATCATATCCGCAACGGTGGACGCTTTGATGGAAACGGCAATATCGGTAAAATCAAACTTTTCCAAAAGCGCAATATGATAAAGCGCACTTTCACAAAGCGCTTTTGGTGTAGGGGCGCCGTATTTTTCCAGAATGTGCTTTTCCAAAGAGCCGCTGTTGACGCCGATGCGAATGGGGATCTTTTTTGCCCGGCAGGCGTTTGCGACCTCGCGCACGCGGTCGTCATCCCCAATATTTCCGGGATTGATGCGGATCTTATCAAATCCAAGTTCAGCGCAGCGCAAAGCAATGCGATAATCAAAATGAATATCGGCAACCACGGGAATGCGGATCCCGGCTTTGCGGATCTCCAGGATCGCCTCCGCCGCCTCCAATGTGGGGACAGTGATGCGAACAATATCGCATCCCGCCGCTTCCAGGGCGCTGATTTGGCGAATGATGGCGGCAGTATCCTGCGGATTGGTATTGGTCATGGATTGAATGGCAATCGGGTTCTGTCCGCCGATTTTAACATTCCCCACGGAAAGTTCCTTTGCTTTTCTGCGAATGTGATTGTAATTCATAGCGATACAATATCCTTTATGGCAATAATCACGGCAAGCAGAAGGATCAAAACAAGACCGACAAAGTTGATGATCCCTTCCACTTCCTGTTTGATGGGTTTGCCCCGAACGGCCTCAACAACATACAAAAGAAGATGTCCGCCATCCAGCGCCGGCAAGGGCAAAAGGTTCATAATGCCCAGATTGATGGAAATGATGATGACAAGATACAAAAGATTCAGCTTTTGACCGCTTTGCGCCACATCGGAAATGGTTTTGGTAATTCCGATCGGTCCGGAAACGCTTTCCAATCCATAGCGGCGGGTAAAGAGCCCCTTCAGGGAATCAAATACCATTTTGACCGAGGAAACAGAACGATAAAAAGTATGCTTGATAATGGTTCCAAAATGAAAATTCGCTTCCCGATAGACGATAAAGTCAACATCTCCGAACAGGATACCGCCGGATTCATAATTCGGCACGATCACATTGGATAAAACTACTTTTTCTCCGTTTCTGCGAACGGTAAAGGTAAGCGGCTGATAACCCTGTGTCATGATCTCATAGGAGAGTTGATCGTAGGTGTGAACGCGCGTGCGATTGACTTTGAGAACAACATCGCCAACCTGTAAGCCGTCCTTTTCAGGGGTTGAGGAACTGAGCGATGTTTCAAACTTTTCGCGTAACAATTCGTCTGTTAAAGTAAGGGTAACGACCGGATAGGGCTCTACCAGATCGGTTCCCTTTTCATTCATCCGGAGAATCGAAAAAGTAACTTTTCCATCCGCACTTTCCGCTACTGCGGCTTTGAGTTGATCGAGGGATAGAATGCGGATATCATCAGCATCATCGGTATCATCGGCTCCGCTTTTCAAGGCATAAAGATAATCGCCTTTTTGCAGGCCTTCGTAGGAATCTTGGGCGCTGTAAGTGACATAAAATCCGGCGATCTTTGTTGTTGCCGCCGAATGATGTCCTGCGGAAATGACCAGCACCATCATCAAAGCAAAGCCGAGCAACAGGTTCATTACCGGTCCGGCAAGTGAAATCAAAATGCGGATCCAAACACTTTTGTTGCAGTATGCCTGCTTTGCAAGGTCGGGGTCTATTGCCTCTTTGACTGGAGTTTCTTCTTCGCGTTCCTCGCTTTTTGAATCGTTCAGAAAGATGGGCTCCCCGCTTTGAGAGGGGGCGTCGACCTTTTGCGTTCCCTGCACGGCTTCCATTCCGCTTTCGCCAAACATACTGACAAAGCCGCCGATGGGGATGGCGCGCAAGGAATATCGCGTCCCGCTTTTTTTGGAAACGAACGATATTATTTTGGGACCCATGCCGATTGCAAATTCAAGGATTTTAACTCCAAACGCGCGCGCAACCAAAAAATGCCCTAATTCATGGATGAATATGAGGACACCGAAAATCAGCAGCGCAAGCAGAATGGATAAAAAGGACATGGTAAAATGCTCTCCTTTGGGGTCAATAGTGTTCAATCAATTCGTTTGCACGCGTTCTTGCAAGATCGTCAAAATGGAAGATTCCTTCCAGAGTCTTTTCTTTTTTTGCTTCCGCCTCCAAATTGGAAACAACGTTTTCCACCACTTGAAAGAGCTTTGGAAGGCGAATTTTTTCCTGCAAAAAGGCGGCAACGGCAATTTCATTTGCCGCGTTCAGAACCGCGGGAAGCGCACCACCCGCTTTGATGGCGTTGATGGCAACGCGCAAAAGCGGAAACGTTTCGGTATCCGGTTTGGCAAAGGTCAAGGAGCCGACACGCGTCAAATCCAATTCGTCAATAACAGCAGGCGTTCTTTGCGGGTGTGTGAGCGCATATTGAACGCAAAGACGCATATCCGGGACCGAAAGTTGTGCGATTGTGCTATGGTCAGTATATTCCACGGCGGAATGCATTATGCTTTCGCGGTGGACCAATACCTGCACTTGTTCCGGCGTCACATCAAACAGATGGACTGCCTCAATGACTTCAAATCCCTTGTTCATCAGCGTGGCACTGTCAATGGTGATTTTTGCGCCCATCTTCCAGGTTGGGTGCGCCAGCGCATCCGCAAGGGTCACTTTTGCAAGTTGCTCCTTGGTGTAACCGTAAAAAGGACCTCCCGAAGCGGTCAGCAAAATGCGCTTGATTTCTTTTTTGCTGCCGGAACGCAGACTTTGAAAAATTGCCGAATGCTCGCTATCCACCGGAAGGATCTCAATACCCTTTTCTTTTGCCAGATTCATTACGATTTCACCGGCGCAAACGAGAGATTCCTTGTTTGCAAGTGCCAATTTCTTGCCGGCTTGTAAGGTTGCAATGGTGGGTTTGAGGCCGGCTTCTCCGATGATGGAATTGAGGACGATCTGGTCTTCGCCCTCTTGATCTGCGATCATTTGGCAAATGCCTTCCATTCCGGAATAGATTTTAACATCAGTATCCGCCAAAAGGAGACGCAACTCTTTTGCCGCTTCCGCATCCGCCATTGCGCAGGCGCGAACGCCGAAAGTGCGCGCCTGTTCCGCAACGCGCTTGGCGTTGCGATTGGCGGAAAGCGCAAGTACCCGGGCGCCGGTCTTATGCGCAACGTCAAGCGCCTGCTCCCCGACAGAGCCGGTAGAACCGAGGACCAAAATAGAGGATTTCCCTGTATTTTCCATATTAAATCACCGAAAAGAGTTTGACAAAGGCGGTAAGACCTGCAAGGACAATGGATACGGCAATGACCGAATCAAAACGGTCAAGCACACCGCCATGCCCCGGGAACAGGAAGCCGTAGTCTTTGATCCCGTAGTGCCGTTTGACGACAGATCGGAAGAGCCCACGTCTGAACTCCAGTCACCCAAC
>CAMOHW010000072.1 GCA_946615525.1 uncultured Clostridia bacterium
GACCAAGATCCTCTACCCTTCCGTGGCAAAGAAATACGCCACGACCACCAGCCGGGTGGAACGCGCCATCCGACACGCCATCGAGGTCGCGTGGGATCGCGGCGACGTGGATACGCTCAACTCCTATTTCGGCTACACCATTCAGCAGGGGCGTGGAAAACAGACCAATAGTGAATTTATCGCCATGATCGCCGACAATTTGCGACTGAAATATAAATTGTACTGAAAGTGGCGAAGAGCGGCTCCACGACTGTTTTTTCGGCACTTTGGCAGAGAGCGCGCCAAGCCGATGAATGTTTGAAAAAGTGGATGAAATGAGCGCAACAGACCAACCAACTTTTTTCGCTGAACCAATGAACACTCTTGATTGATTGGGGATAGAATTCTCCAAAAATCAAGGGTGTTCTTGCTTTTTGGGGAAAATGTTCATTGCAATGAAGCATAAACCTTCAACCCAATGAACAAGGCAATCAATTTGCGGCGAAAGAAAGGAAAGAAGTTTATGGAATTACTCAGTTTTGACTATCAGATCAACGAATTTATGATGTACTGCAAAAGCGCGCAGTTACGCCAAAAAACGATGGGCAGTTATGAACAAACGCTTCGACTTTTTGAACGCTGGTGCGCTGAAAATTTCGATGTGAAGACAGTGGATCAAGTCAATGAATCACTTATTCATCGGTATATCAATGATTTGACGGAACGAGGAAAATATTCCTTTTTTGTTAACGACAAAGCAAAGGAAATCAACTTCCCAGAGCGGCGGCGGGATTTCAGAAAACCAATCAGTGTGACCACCATCAACAACTACATTCGCAACTTGCGCGTCTTCTTCAATTACCTTGAACGCGACTATCTGATCACTCGCAACCCTATGAGAAAAGTAAAGCAAGCAAGACGCGATTAAATAATTATAATAGACAAGCAAAATGCCATCTTCTGCGACTTTAGGTTTTTCGCTAACCAATTTTATTTTTTTTGTGGTTGATCTCTCTCAACCTTGTGACTATATTATATCATATATATATTGAGAACCTGTCATTATAAACGCACACGTTAATAATTTTGGTTGCTATTTTTTGAAAAATGCACTTCAAAAAAGATGTAAAAAAGATGTTTGAAAAGCAAGAAAAACATCCTTCAAAATTGCTTGAAAAATGTTAAAGATTTGTTTACAAGTATTCATTGGGTTGACGCTTGACAAACCCTTTTTTATATGATAGAATGCCCATAACCAATGAACCAAGAGCCATTGCACCAACCAAGAAACCAGTAAATCCAAAAAACGTTTATTTGCTTAAACGCAGTGCTGAAGCCAACTCCTATTTCGGCTACACCATCCAGCAAGGAAGGGGCAAGCCCACGAACTCAGAGTTCATTGCGATGATCGCGGATAATTTAAGGTTGAAATATAAACTATATTAAAAAACTTTCTGGGCGGCAATGCCGCCCTTTTTTGTATTCTTTTTTCAGAAAAAAGAGATGGCAAACAAAAATTGAATGAATTGCGGTAAGGATGTGTGTTCTGTAAAAATACAGGTGTTCTTTTTCCGTGCTTTTCTTTTGTTTTGCGACATATTTTTCACTTTTTGTGGAAATAAAAATCAAATATTAATTGACAAATGTCAAAAAATATGATACTATAATTGTGTCAAACAAAAGTCGGATAGATTGCGGTAGATCTGTGCTTTTTTGTAAAAAGTACAGGCGCTCTTTTTTTCAGGACATGGATTTTTGTTTGATTACAATTGGAGTCTGCGTTTTTCGGTGCGCCGACTTCGGTTGGCGCACTTTTTTATTTCAGGAGGAAAAACAATGAAACGCACCGTATCACTTATTCTGACCTTGTGTATGCTCTTTGCGGCGCTTGCAGCCTGCAACAGCACTCCGTCATCAACGCCGGATGAAACGCAGTCGTCACACATCCATTCCTTCGGCAGTTGGACTGTTACCAAAGCAGCGACCTGCACCGAAGCAGGACAGCAGGAAAGATCCTGTTCCTGCGGCAAAATACAGACTCAAACGATCGCTATAACAGGACATAGCCAAGCGCTGGATTATACTACGGTTATGGCAACCTGTACCACAGCCGGTTCTATCACCGGTGCCTGCAAATTCTGCGGAACGATTTTAGAAACAACGGTGGTGCCGGCAAGCCATGTATATGATTCTGTCAACTGGTCTGAGAATGAAGACGACTGGAACTGGACGATTGTAAAAGAAGCAACCTGCACTCAAGACGGCGAAAAGAAAATAGCGTGCACGGAATGCGGTAATGAGTTGATCAGAACGATTCCCGCAACGGGACACACTCCCGGAGAACCGGTTACCGAAAACCTGGTTGCCGCCACTTGCACAGTTGCCGGCAGCAAAGATACCGTGGTATATTGCACCGATTGCGGAGACGAACTATCCAGAACCACCCGCACTTTGGATGCGATCGGACACACGGACACCCCTATTTGTCAGCACTGCGGAATGAATATTCGTGAATTTCTTATAGATGTTATAGTAGACATCATTGAAAACAGTGACAATCATGCGTACATTGTCTATTCAACTGATTCACATTATGTTGGATTAGGATATTCCGATGATCACCAACCGATATTGCTTACTGACACTCGTGCCACATCCAGTTCTTCCATCAGCACTCCGGTTGTGCTTTATCTCGATGATACTGATACACTTCGTTATGTTTGTATGTATAACAGTCTCTATATTGACGGCAACTCCTTGCAAAAATCCGCGTTCAGAAATTCGATCACAGGTATGTCTTTCGATCATACAAATATACCAACAAGCATTGATGCGGGTGTTAAAATAATAAACAACCTGAAATCAATTGCTGCCGCAGGGATTAAACTCAATCTAATTGCCATCGATCTTCTCTTCACATCTCTCGATTTGCCATTTACCCATAACGCGCTCGGATATACTTCATACGTCACAAACAGTTGATCCGACATCTATCATAAGATGACCATTTTCGGTTGAATGGAAACAATCGATCCCCCGCGCCGGGCGGGGTGCATAGCAACCCGGCAAATAAAAAAGGAGAGCAAAAATTGCTCTCCTTTTTTATTTTTCCTACCCTTACGCCTTGGGGCCTGCCTTTACAATGTTGGCGGGCATATCGGGGTATTTCTTGGCAAAGTTCTCCTGGAACTTCTTGGCAAGCGTTTTGGCGCTTTCCAGGTATGCGTTTTTATCCTCCCAAACATTGCGCGGATCAAGGATCTCGGACGGAACATTGGGGCAGGATTTGGGAATGTTGACATTGAAAATGGGATCCAGTTCATATTCCACGTCATTCAACTCGCCGTTGAGCGCGGCGGTCACCATGGCACGGGTGTATTTGAGTTTCATACGCGGACCGTTTGCCGCCGAGTGACCGCACCAACCGGTGTTGACCAAGAAGACGTTTGCGCCTGTCTCTTTGAGTTTTTCACCCAGCATTTGTGCGTAAACCGAAGCGTTCAGCGGGAAGAAGGGCGCGCCAAACAGCGTGGAAAAGGTGGTGACCGGCTCGGTAATGCCGCGCTCGGTGCCCGCCAGCTTGCTGGTGTAGCCCGAAACAAAATGATACATTGCCATATCGTTATCCAGTTTGGAGATGGGCGGAATGACGCCGAAAGCGTCCGCCGTCAAAAAGACGATGGTCTTGGGCAGACCGCCAACGCCCGGAATTGCCGCATTGGGAATATATTCCACCGGGTAACCGGCGCGGGTGTTCTCGGTCAAGGAGCCGTCGGTATAATCGGGCTTGCCGTTTTCATCAATGATGACATTTTCCAGCAGCGTGCCAAACTTGATTGCACCGTAAATCTCCGGCTCGCGAGCAGGATCCAGGTCAATGCACTTGGCATAGCAACCGCCCTCAATGTTGAAAACGCCGTCCGGCGACCAGCCGTGCTCGTCATCGCCGATCAACTTGCGGTTGGGATCAGCCGAAAGAGTGGTCTTGCCGGTGCCCGAAAGCCCAAAGAAGACCGCGCTGTCGCCCGCCGCGCCAATGTTTGCCGAGCAGTGCATGGAAAGAATGCCGCGCTTGGGAAGCACATAGTTCATGACCGAGAAAACGCTCTTTTTGATCTCGCCGGCGTATTGGCTGCCGGCAATGAGGACTTCATGCGCCTCATAGTCAATGATGATCGCCGCCTCGCTATGAACGCCGTCCACCTCGGGAATGCACTTGAATCCCGGTGCGGCAAGAATGGTATAGTCGGGGGTGTAGGTTTCCAACTCTGCCTCGGTGGGGCGAATGAGCAACTGATGGATGAACAGGTTTTGGCTTGCCAGCTCGTTGACGATGCGGAAACGCTGGGTGTATTTGGGATCTGCTCCGGCAAAACCGTCAAACACATAGAGTTCCTTGTTTTGCAGATAGGCAAGCATTTTGGCTTTGATCGCCTCATATTTTGCCTTTTCAATGGGGCGGTTAATGGCTCCCCAGGCAATTTCGTTATGGATCGCAGGCGTATCGACGATGAACTTATCGTCCGGGCTGCGGCCGGTGTATTTGCCGGTCTTTACCACCAACGCGCCGGTTTCCGAAAGGGTGCCTTCGCCGCGTGCAAGCGCGATCTCTACCAGTGTTGCGGGCGCAAGATTGCGGTAAACTTTGCCGCCTCCGGCAATGCCGAGATCAATGGGATTGATTGTTTTCATATCATTACCTCCAAAAAGGGCATATTGTCCTTGATTTTCGACCTTTATTATATCATAAAGATATGCCAAAAGCAAGATTTTCGCGCGTAGTTTTTTGAATTATTTTCAAATAAAGGGCAGGAGCAATACGATTCCGGATGACAGCAAAAAAAGAAACCCGAAACGGGTTTCTTTTTTTCAGCGTTTCTTTTGTTCCTTTAAGAAAAGCGCGATGCGGCGCAACGCCTCCGAGATATGCTCGGTGGAATAGCAATAGGACGCGCGGATAAAGCCCTCGCCGCCCTTGCCGAACGCGGTGCCCGGAACAACAGCGACCTTTTGGGAATAGAGCAATTTTTCGCAGAACTCCTCGCTGGTCATGCCGGTGGAGCGAATGCAGGGGAACGCATAGAATGCGCCGAGCGGTGTGCGACAGGAAAGCCCCAGATCGTTAAAACCCTTGACGATCAGACGGCGGCGCATATCGTATTCCTCTTTCATAGCGGCAACGGCTTCCTCTCCGTTGCGGAGCGCCTCAATGGCGGCATACTGCGCGGTAGTCGGCGCGCACATAATGGCAAACCGATGGATCTCGACCATCTGCCGCAGG
>CAMOHW010000073.1 GCA_946615525.1 uncultured Clostridia bacterium
CCCCATTGCATTTTGCTCTATGAGTCGCTTCAAGCCGTTGCGCACGGTTTCAAAAGTGATTGTTTGGATCGTTCGCGGAATCCCGCTGATGTTGCAAATTTTTATTATTTTCTATGTTCCGGGATTGGTTTTCAATTACCAGTTGTTCGGGAATGTAGACAGATACTTTTTCCTGAATTTCGGAATTGAGAACGCAGGGCGTATTTTGGCAGTCCTGATTGCATTCGCAATCAACTATGCCTGCTATTTCTCCGAGATTTATCGCGGCGGTATCGAGAGCATCAGCCAGGGGCAATATGAGGCAGGACAAGTCCTGGGAATGACCAAGCGGCAAATCTTTTTCCGCGTGGTATTGCTGCAGGTCGTCAAGCGGATCGTGCCCCCCATGTCCAACGAGATCATTACGCTCATCAAGGATACGGCTCTGGCAAACTGCATTACGGTTGCAGAGATCATATGGCAGGCAAAAAAACTTGCCGCTACCAAAGCGCTTATTTGGCCGCTTTTCTATACCGGAGCGTTCTATCTATTGTTTGTCGGTGGTCTGACCATCCTTTTGGGAAGGTTGGAAAAGAAACTTTCCTATTTCAAGAGTTGAGGAGGAAAAGACGATGGCATTTTTGGAAATGCGCGGTGTAAAAAAGAGCTTTGGACGCACCGAAGTCCTCAAAGGCATTGACCTGACATTGGAAAAAGGGAAGACGCTTGCCATTATCGGTTCTTCCGGTTCCGGCAAAACCACGCTTTTGCGGTGCATCAACTTTTTGGAAATGCCGGATCAGGGCGAGATGATCCTGGACGGCAAGCCGCTGTTCAACGCGGTAGAGGCCAAAGGCCTTTCCGAAAAACAACTGCGCGAAAAACGGTTGCATTTCGGTCTGGTGTTTCAAAACTTCAATCTTTTTCCGCAATATACGGTTCGGGAAAACCTGTGCCTGGCGCCCAAACTGCTTGCAAAAGAGCAGGAAATAGACAAAGCAAAGCGCAAGGAACTGTTTGCCGAAATTGAGGCAAAAGCCGATGTTTTGTTGGCAAAAGTGGGTTTGACCGAAAAGGCGGATTCCTACCCCTGCCAACTTTCGGGCGGGCAGCAGCAACGCGTGGCCATCGCCCGCGCGCTTGCCATGTCGCCGGACATCCTTTGCTTTGACGAGCCGACCTCGGCGCTCGACCCCGAACTGACGGTGGAGGTCTTGAATGTTTTGCGCTCTCTTGCCGCCGAGAACATGACCATGATCGTGGTCACGCACGAGATGAAGTTTGCTTCAGAGGTCGCCGATACCGTCCTGTTCATGGACAACGGCGTGGTGGACTTTTACGGCGACACCAAGACGGCGTTTGGACCGGATTGCCCCAGCGCACGGCTCAAAGAGTTTGTGGGGTCTATCCAAAAATAATATGTTACCATATAAAAAGGCGACCGCAAGCGGCCGCTTTTTTTGCTTGACAAATCTGCACGGGTATGGTAAAATGAGAACAATCAACAACAGAAGGGGACGCTTGCTTTTATGAACGAGTATTTCGGCGGTTGGTATTTCAAAAGCCAAAGCAAAACGCAAACGCTGGCGGTCATTGTTGCCGGGCATATTCATAAAGGCAAGCCCTCTGCCTCCATTCAAATCATCAACGATGAGGGCGCCTGGAACATTCCGTTCTCCTTTTCCGAATATTGGCAAAAGCGCGATGGATTTACCACGCGCATTGGCAACAACTATTTCGGCAAGGACGGCTTGACTCTTTCCATTGATACGCCGGAATGCAAAGCCGAAGGCAGGCTGACCTTTGGGGAATGGACGCCCCTGCGCTCGGATGTTATGGGGCCTTTTCGTTTTGTGCCGTTCATGGAGTGCCGCCATTCGGTAAAGAGCATTTGGCATACCGTTAGCGGCGCAGTAACGGTCAATGGCGTCACCTATCGCTTTGAGAACGACAACGGCTATATTGAAGGAGATCGCGGGCGCTCCTTCCCGCGCGAATATCTTTGGACGCATTGCCATTTTGGAAAGAAAGAGCACAACTCTATTATGCTTTCCATTGCGGACATTCCTTTTTTACTGTTCCGGTTTACCGGCTTGCTTTGCACGATCTGGCACGGCGGCAGGGAATACCGCCTGGCGACTTATCTTGGCGCGCGGGCGACCTATATTGGCAACCAAACAGCAGTGGTGCGGCAAGGGGACTATGAGTTGACGGTAAAACTGATCGAAAAAAAGGCGCATCCGCTTTTTGCGCCGGCAAACGGAGCCATGACGCGCACCATTCGCGAAAGTGCTTCCTGCCGTGCATTCTATCGACTCCGCAAAGGCGGCAAAACGCTGTTTTCCTTTGTTTCGGATCGTGCTTCGTTTGAATATGAATACAACAAATAAACAGGAAAAGCCGGTCGGTTGCATTGACCGGCTTTTGCTTTGGGAATAAAATCACCGCTTTTTCCATATAATAGGGATACCAACTTTGCCTATTGCGAAAGGAGTGTATCCCGTGAAACAATCAACCAAATCGGCAATAAAAACCTATGGAATTGCCATTGCCATTCCGCTGGCGATCGGCATTCTTTCCGCCCTGTTGACCATGAAGAACATGGACCTTTACACGCGCGTCAAAACGCCGCCGCTCGCTCCGCCTTCGATCCTCTTTCCAATCGTTTGGAGTATTTTGTATGTCTTGATGGGCGTCAGTTCGGGTATGATCTGGCAAAAGCGGGAAAGTAACATCCAAAGCGCCGATACCGGGATCGCTTTTTATGCCGTCAGTTTGCTGTTCAATTTTGTTTGGAGCATTCTGTTCTTCAATTTTGAACTCTACCTGTTCTCGTTTTTCTGGTTGCTCATTCTGTTCGGGCTCATCATCGGCACCATTCTTTGCTACCGCAAGGTCAACCGCGCCGCCGCGTATTTGCAAATCCCCTATGCCGTTTGGGTGGCGTTTGCGGGATATCTCAACATTGGCATTTGGTATTTGAACAAATAAAAAACTTGCCCGATGCACCGCCGCGCGCCCGCCGTTCGGCGGTTTGAAAAAAGGAGAGCCGTTTCGGCTCTCCTTTTCTTGTGCCGTGATTGCATCACGGCTCCGCGCGGCGAACTTTTTGACACAAACTTTTTCGTTTCTCCTTGACAGGTTTTGGCGGGAATGGTATAATAAAGGTGTCCGAAAAAAAACGATTTTTTACCCGCAAAGGAGAAGATCATGCAATATTTGAAAAACTGTTGGGAGCTCAAAGAATCCGAGGACGAATACGAGGCAAACGTTGTCAACGTCTATCCGGAAATCGAGCGGCAGAAAATTTTAGGTTTCGGCGGCGCCTTTACCGAGGCGGCGGCGTATATGTATTCGCTCATGCCAAAGGAGCTCAAAGAGCAATTTATGGAGGCGTGCTTCGGCGAGAGCGGCAACCGCTATTCGATCGGTCGCGTACACATGGGTTCCTGCGATTTCGCTCTGGCGCCTTACAGCGAATCCTACCGTCCCGATTTGAGCGACTTTAACATTGAGCAGGATAAAAAATACATCATTCCCATGATCCGCGACGCGCTCAAAAAAGCGGGCAGGGAATTCTTCCTACTGGCTTCTCCGTGGAGTCCGTCTGCCTTTATGAAGGATACCGGCGAACTCAACCATGCCGGCAAGCTCAAACCCGAGTTTTACGGCACCTATGCCGAATATTTTGCCAAATTTATTCTTGCCTACCGCGCCGAGGGGATCACAATCTCTGCGGTAACGGTGCAAAACGAGGCGCGCGCAAAACAGAACTGGGAAAGCTGCCGCTGGACGGCAACTGAGGAGGCAATTTTTGCCACCAACTTCCTGCGCCCCACGCTGGATAAAAACGGCTTGCAAGATGTGAAAATCATGATTTGGGATCACAACAAGGAGCGCATTATGAACCGCGCCGACGAGAGTTTTTCGGTCCCCGGTGCGCGCGATGCCATTTGGGGTATGGGATACCACTGGTATTCGGGTGAGCATTTTGATAACATTGCGCTCTTCCGCGAGAAATACCCCGAAAAAACCATTCTGGAAACCGAGTTCTGCAGCGAGTCCTGCGGCAATTTTGACGACGATAAACGCACCCGCTACTACGCCAACGAGTATATCCGTTCGCTCCGTTTCGGCAGTGCCGGACTTTGCGATTGGAACCTGCTCCTCAACCCGGCGGGCGGTCCCTACCATTGGCGCCAGGAGCCCGGCGGATGCTCGGCGGCGTTCTACTACGACGAAGAGAAGAAAGAACTCATCCGGGACGGCATCTACGGTGCCATCAATACCGTTGTTTCGCAGCTTGACCGCGGCGACCGCGTGGTTGCAACCTCGGCGGCAAAGCAGAACGTGCCCATGGTGGCGGTCAAAAAAGCTGACGGAACCGTCATCCTGTTTGTTTTGAACGCGTCGGACGAAAAACTGCCGGTTGCCCTGCGCATGGGCAAAAAGGCGGGGCTCTTCTTCCTGCCCCCCATGTCGGTCTCGGCAAACACCATTTGTTAAGAAAAGAGGCATCACACCATGAAACTGCAAGGAATCAAAGCCAACTTTTTGGGTGACAGCATTACCGAGGGGAACGGCGCTTCCTCCAAGGAATTTACCTTTTGGAACATTCTCAAACGCAAATTCGGCTTGGGCGAGGTCCGCGGCTACGGCATCGGCGGCACGCGGATTGCCCGCAAACACGTCCCCACGCCCGAACCCTACGGCTGGTTTGATATGGACTTTTGCGGCCGCTACGATCAAATGGACAACGACGCCGACCTGGTGGTCGTGATGGGTGGAACCAACGACTACGGCCACGGAGACGCTCCGCTTGGAACCATGTCCGACCGCGACCCCATGACCTTCTACGGTGCGCTCCACTATCTGATGACCGGGCTCATCAACAAATATCCTAAAGCCATGATCGTCTTTATGACCACGCCGCACCGCGAGGGAGAAGAATCCCGCGGACTGAAACTGGTGGATTTTGTCAACGCCGTCAAAGAGGTTGCCGCCTATTACGCGATTCCGGTGCTTGACCTCTACGAGACCAGCGGCATCCAGCCGAAGGTGCCGATCCTCAAAGAGCTTTATATGCCCGACGGACTGCACCCCAACGACGCCGGCTACGAAAAAATCGCCGATCGTTTGGGTAACTTTCTGCTGTCTTTGTAAAAAGTAAACAAACACAAAAGAGGCTTGTATGTTCAAGCCTCTTTTTTTGTTT